>NZ_JBSFTY010000009.1:0-96587 GCF_053591515.1 Streptomyces sp. NPDC003011 | reverse complement strand
GGAGAAGCCCGAACCGGCCACGCAGGTGACCCCGGAGCCGGAGCCCGAGCTGGAGAAGCCCGAACCGGCCACGCAGGTGACCCCGGAGCCGGAGCCCGAGCTGGAGAAGCCCGAACCGGCCACGCAGGTGACCCCGGAGCCGGAGCCTGAGCCCGAGAAGCCCGCGGCCGAGGCCCCGGTCGCTGAGGACCCCACACCGTCCGAGCCGGAGCCCGAGCCGACCTCGAAGCCGGCCCCAGCGGTCACGGAGCCCGAGCCCGAGCCGGTCGCGGAGGCAACCCCCGAGCCGGAGCCCAAGCCGGTCGAGGCAACCCCCGAGCCCGAGCCCGAGCCGGTCGCGGAGGCAACCCCGGAACCGGAACCCCAGCCCCAGCCCGAGTCCGAGCCCGTCGCGGAGGCAACCCCCGAGCCGGAACCGGAGCCCGAGGCCGAGAAGCCCGCGTCCAAGGCCCCTGTCGCTGAGGAACCGGTCGCTGAGGAACCGGTCGCAGAGGACCCGGTCGCAGAGGACCCGGTCGCAGAGGAATCCGCACCGTCCGTCCCGGAGCCCGCAGCCGCAGCCGCAGCCGCCGAGGACGCCCCACAGGGGCCACCCGCAGCCGACGACGAAAGCAGCACGAGTGGTGCGGGTGGGAACACCGGCGCCGACACCGAAGGCGAAGCCGAGGCCACCGACGACGCCCCGCAGCCGCAGGCATCCGCACCCGCCGACGTCCCGGCGACCCTCCGCACCGCCTACACCGCCGCCGCGTCCACCCTCACCGCCAAGGACCTCACCGGCGCCCGCGCCAAGGTCTACCTCGTCCTCGACCGCTCCGCGAGCATGCGCCCGTACTACAAGGACGGCTCCGCCCAGTCCCTCGCCGAGCAGACCCTCGCCCTCGCCGCCCACCTCGACCCCGAGGGCCCGGACGCCACGGTCCACGTCACCTTCTTCTCCACCGAGGTCGACGGCACCGGCGAGCTCACCCTCACGGCGTACGAGAACAAGATCGACGAGCTGCACGCCGGCCTCGGCCGCATGGGCCGTACCAGCTACCACGCGGCCGTGGAGGACGTCCTCGCCCACCACGAGAAGCACGCCCCCGCCGGCGCCCCCGCCCTCGTCGTCTTCCAGACCGACGGCGCCCCCGACGCGAAGACCCCCGCCACCCAGGCCCTCACCGAGGCCGCGAAGACCCACCCCGCCGTCTTCTTCTCCTTCGTCGCCTTCGGCGAGCACGAGAACAAGGCCTTCGACTACCTCCGCAAACTGAAGACCGACAACACGTCCTTCTTCCACGCGGGCCCCACCCCCCTCGAACTCACGGACACCGAGCTCTACGAAGGCGTCCTGGCGACCTGGCGCCCGTAGCGCCGGCGGCACCCCGCGGGGGCGGACGGATCTCTCGTCCGCCCCCGCGTCCACGCCGAAACGCAGGTGAGCCGATCGTCACGGGCCCAGTAGGATTTCGGGCATGGCGGCCACTGGAACCGAGAAGCAGGGGGCGAAGGCGTACTACGTCTCGACCCCCATTTACTACGTCAACGACGCTCCTCACCTGGGCCACGCCTACACGACCGTCGCAGGGGACGTGCTCACGCGCTGGCACCGTCAGCGCGGCGAGAAGGTGTGGTACCTCACCGGCACGGACGAGCACGGTCAGAAGATCATGCGCACCGCGGACGCGAACGGGGTGACCCCGCAGGAGTGGTGCGACAAGCTCGTGGAGGAGGCCTGGAAGCCCCTCTGGGAGCACCTGGAGATCGCGAACGACGACTTCATCCGCACCACGCAGCAGCGGCACACCGACCGCGTCCGGGAGTTCGTGCAGGACCTGTACGACAAGGGCGAGATCTACAAGGGCGGCTACGAGGGCCCGTACTGCGTCGGCTGCGAGGAGTACAAGCTCCCGGGCGACCTGCTCGACGGCGAGGGTGACTTCGCGGGTCAGAAGCTGTGCCCGATCCACAAGAAGCCGGTGGAGATCCTCAGCGAGGAGAACTACTTCTTCAAGCTGAGCGAGTACGGCGAGAAGCTGCTCGCCCACTACGAGGCGAACCCGGGCTTCATCCAGCCCGAGTCGGCGCGCAACGAGGTCGTGAACTTCGTCCGCCAGGGTCTGCAAGACCTGTCGATCTCCCGTTCGACCTTCGACTGGGGCATCCCGATCCCGTGGGACGAGAAGCACGTGATCTACGTGTGGATCGACGCGCTGCTGAACTACGCCACGGCGGTCGGCTACAACGAGAACCAGCAGAAGTTCGAGGAGACCTTCCCGGCCGACGTGCACCTGGTCGGCAAGGACATCCTCCGCTTCCACGCGGTGATCTGGCCCGCCATGCTGATGGCGCAGGGCCTGCCGCTGCCCGGCAAGGTCGCCGCGAACGGCTGGCTGATGGTCGGCGGCGAGAAGATGAGCAAGTCGAACCTGACGGGCATCAAGCCGCAGGACCTGACCTCGCACTTCGGCGTGGACGCGTACCGCTGGTACTTCCTGCGCGCGATCGCTTTCGGCCAGGACGGCTCCTTCTCCTGGGAGGACTTCTCCGCCCGCTACACCAGCGAGCTGGCGAACGACTACGGCAACCTCGCCTCCCGCGTCGCGGCGATGGTCGGCAAGTACTTCGACGGTGCCCTGCCCGAGGCGACGGCGGCCGGTGAGGCGGAGGCGGCGGTCCGGGCCGGCCTCGCCAAGGCGGTCGCGGAGGCCGACCGGAAGATCGGCGACGAGCTGGACTTCCAGGGCGGCATCCTGGCCGTCTTCGACTTCGTCAAGCAGGTCAACGGCTACATCACGGAGCAGGAACCGTGGAAGGTGGCCAAGGACACCAGCGACGAGGGCAGGGCCCGCCTGGCGACGATCCTCTACACGGCGGCGGAGTCGCTCCGCGCGGTGGCCGTGCTCCTGAACCCGGTCATGCCGGACACCTCCCAGAAGCTCTGGGACTCCCTGGGCGCGCAGGCGTCCCTGGGCTCCCTCGCGGACCAGAGGGTCCAGGAAGCCGGCGAGTGGGGCAGGCTCCCGGTCGGTACGACCGTCACCAAGGGCGCGGTGCTCTTCCCGCGCCTGGAGGAGAAGCCGAAGGCGTAACG
The DNA here is from genome assembly GCF_053591515.1 of Streptomyces sp. NPDC003011. Taxonomy (NCBI): domain Bacteria; kingdom Bacillati; phylum Actinomycetota; class Actinomycetes; order Kitasatosporales; family Streptomycetaceae; genus Streptomyces; species Streptomyces sp. NPDC003011. The sequence goes on along the minus strand of NZ_JBSFTY010000009.1, from coordinate 93,511 downwards.
CGCACGCGCACAGCACAGGGCCTGGGAGCAGCAGCCGCTCCCGGGCCCTCGCCGTACCCGTACCCCCTACCTGTGTGTCCCGGTCCACCCGTATGGTTTCCGCCATGGCAATGGCAGTACCCGAGGTCATTCCGATCGCCTACGTGCCCAGGCGTCACACCGAGTCCATCGGCCGGTACGCGGACGGTCAGTTCCTCGCGTCGATCACGTACGCCTTCCCCGAGGGCTTCCGCCCCGACGAGGGCTGGGAAGAACACAAAGGCCTCTACGTGGCCCTCCACACCTTCGACGCCGAGGGCCACTACCGCGACTCGGAGATCTGGTGCGCCGGAACCTGGGCCGAACAGCAGCGCGCCCCGCAAGGCAACGACTCGGTCCTCGGCCGCGCCCGCATCCACCTGGCGAAGCTCCTGCGCAGCCTGCCCCGCCGCTCTTACACGGACATCGCCGTACGCCCCTTCGAGCTCACCGTCGACGGGGTCCGTTTCGGCCTGGTGATCCGCGAGGACGAGGGCGAGTCCTGGGCCGAGCTCTACCCGGACCGCCTGGAATTCAGCGAACCGTGGGACGGCCGGTACGTCACCTGACGCGGCGCGGGAGCCGGGGCGGCCCCCCACACGGTGTCGTGCGTGCCGCGAAGTGGCCCGGGAACACGTCCCGGGCCCCTCACCTACGCGCTACTTCAGAACGCCGGCCCCCGTGGTCGTCGCCAGTGAGGCCGGCAGGTTCTTCGCCGACGTCTCCAGGCCCGCCGTCAGCGTCGGCGTCCAGTTGACCGTCGTCTTCAGCTTCTTCGAGTTCGCGGCGTTGTACGCGGCGACGACATCCGTCGCCGTGCCGTTGACGAGGTTGCCGCCGCCCGCGACCGCACCCGTGCCGTCACCGCTGAGCAGCTTGGCGGTCTTGCCGCCGGCGGGGACCGTCCAGTGGTTGTGCTCGGCGACGACCTGCGCCTTCGCGCGGGAGTCGATGCTGTACTTCGGCGCGTAGCCGTTCAGCGCCGTCGTGTCGTAGACGTTGTTGTAGAGATGGATCTGGCCGATGCGGGCCAGCGGGGCGCGCTGGACGATGCCCTTCCACACGTTGTGGTGGATGGAGACGCGCAGCTTGCCGACGCTGTCGGTGTCGCTGCTGCCGATCAGCATCGTCTTGTCGTGGTGGGTGAACTGGTTCCGCTCGACGGTCACCAGGTCGGAGCCGTTGGTGATGTCGAGGGCGCCGTCGTGGATCTGGTACTTCCGGCCGAAGTACGTCTTCTCCGCACTGTCGAAGAACGGCGCGTCGGTGAAGGTGTTGTGGTCGGCCCACACGTGGGTCGCCCCGCGCAGGGTGACGGAGTCGTAGGCGGAGTTCCACTCGCCCGCCGAGCCGTCGGTCGGGTCCCACTGCGGGAAGCAGTCCTCGGTGGCGGCGAAGGTGAGGTTGCGGACGATGACGTTGTCCACGTTCTTCACCTGGAGGCTGCCACCGGTGATGCCGGCCTTCGTGCCGGGGACGCCGACGATCGTCGTGTTGGCCGGCACCTTGAACACGATGTTCCTGGACTGCTTGGCCTGGGCCGCCGCGCGGGCCGTCTCCTGCGTCCCCGACGGCAGCTTCGAGGTGCCGTACGTCGCCGGGTCGTACGCCTTCAGGTACGCCGACAGCGAGTAGCCCGTGCCCGCCGCGTAGTCGGCGCAGGTCAGCTTCTTGCCCGTGTCGTCGGTGTTGGCGTCGATCGTGCCCGTGACCTTGATGATCCGCGGGGTGGTGTCGGAGACCGACCCCAGCGCCTTCACCAGTTGCGCGCGCGTGCTGACGGTGAAGGTGTGCGCGGCGTCGGCCTTCGCGCCGCCGGTGGTGCCGGTCCCGGAGGACGCCCAGCCGTTCTTGGCGGCCGGCGTCTGGTGGTACAGGTCGACGGCGTCCGCGTTCGCGTTCAGCACGAGGAAGGAGGCGCCGAGGCCGGCGGTCGCGACGGCGGCGGCGGAGACGATCAGGGTGCGCCGCTTGCGGAGGGACCGGCGGTGGGAGGGGGAGGCCACGAAGGGAGATCCTTACGAGTGGGTGGTACGTCCTGTCATCCCGTCAGTGGCCGCAGGTCACGGAAGGGTTGCCGCTCGCGATCACATCTTCTGCGCCTCTGTACACGGCCGCTCCCCGGGCGGTATACAACACGAAGATCATGTGAAGCCGGGCGTATCGGAACGCACCCGGGCACATGAGCCGATTCGAGTGGGGGGATCCACATGGGAATGTTCGGAAACGCGCACACCGTCGACCCGAGCCAGGCGCAGCAGGACTACGCGCGTCTGCTGGGCGCCGGTGAGCAGGTGCAGGCCGCGTACCAGCTGGTGCGTGACGTCATCCTGTTCACCGACCGTCGCCTGCTCCTGGTCGACAAGCAGGGCATCACCGGCAAAAAGGTGGAGTACCACTCCATCCCGTTCCGCAGCATCACCCACTTCGCGGTGGAGACCGCCGGCACCTTCGACCTCGACGCCGAGCTGAAGATCTGGGTCTCGGGCAACTCCGTCCCGATCCAGAAGACCTTCACCAAGGGCGTCGACATCTACGAGGTGCAGGCGATCCTCACGCAGTTCGTCGCGAAGTAGGCAAGCGGAGGGGGCTCGACGCGAGAGGGGCGGCCTCCTTGCCCTCCGCCGGCCCGAGTTCCGGTGCGAGACGACGCCCCCTCCCGGATCGGCTCCGCGACGCGTACGTGACGAAGACCGTCCACACGTCCGGCGTGAGCGCGAGCTGGGGCCGCCTGTCACCGAGGGCCGCGCACCGCGGGGCCCCGAACCGGGTCCCGCCCCTCACCACCGCGGCGGCCGGACGCGGCCTCTCACCGGAGTCCGACCACGTGTGTTCCGGTGGGCCCGGCGCTCTTCCCCAAGAACCACGAGAGGGAAAGAAACCCCACCAAGCCCCACCCCTCCCGCCCACGGCGGGCGCTCCCTCGGGCGAGTGAACATCGCCATGGCCAGTTCCCCGCACGAGGTGATGCACCGGATCTTCCACCAGCACCCCGGTGTCTTCGTCTGCGCCGCCAGAGCGATCGGCATCCCGTTCGACGACCCGGTGTCCTCCTCACCGCTCCCGGCTGCGAGTGCCTGTCCGGACAGGCGCCCGGGGTGGCTTCACCCCGGGCGCCTTCGATCGCCCGGCGTCCGGCGTCCGGCGTCCGGGCAGGGGCATCAGGTGCCGTCGTGCGTCTCGTCCGGCGCGACGCCCACCGTGAGGGAGCCGACGACTCCCTTGGCGATGTTCTTCTTGTCGTACTTCAGCTTGAGGAGACCGCCCTGGGTGCCGCTCTGGTCGTAGATGGTGTCCTCGGTGAGCGTGGTGCGCTCGGTGGTGCTGGTGGAGTACGGCTCGACCTCGGCGGAGGCGAGCACGGACGCCTCGTCGAAGAAGAACTGGCCGGTGTGGCAGGTGTGCCCGCCCTCGTAACCGGCGTCGGTCCACTCGCCGTCCACATGCACCTTGGTGTGGATGTGGACACAGCGGCCCCGGTACCAGCCCGGGAAGATCGTCTTGAAGGTGACCCGGCCCTGCTTGTCGGTCTTCCAGGTGCCGCGCAGGTAACGCTCGTCGTCGGTGGGCTCCTCGTGGCCCCCGCCGCCGGTGCCGCCGGACGGCGCACCCGACGGCGGCGCGCCCGTCGGGGTGCCGGTGGGCGTGCCCGAGGGGGCGTCGGTCGGGGCCGTCCCGCCGCCACCGCCGGTCGACAGGCTCTCGTAGCCGGAGTAGATGCCCAGCGCGTCGCAGTGCCAGATGTCTACGGCGGCGTCGGCGATCGGCTTGCAGGTCTCGGAGTCGATCACCTTGAGCGTCAGGGTGAGCGGGATGCCCTCCTTGTCCTCGGTGATGTCCCGCCGGATCTTGTCGGCGTCGATGTAGTAGGGGCCCTCGGTGGTCTCCGAGGTGAGCCGGTAGCAGACCTCCGCACCGGTGGCGGTACTGCTCGCCGAGGCGTCGGCGGTCGCTGCCGCCTTCGTCGTCTCACCGGCGAAGGCGCCCGCGGCGAACGCGCCGCCCACCCCGACCGCTACCGCCGCACCGGCACCGGAGACGACGACCTTGCGGCGCGTCACCTCACGTTTGTGCTGAGGCTTGTGCTGGTTTTCCGTGTTTCCCGTCATGAGCGAGAAACGTAGGAGGCGGTCCTGTCAGGGGCGTGGGAAAAGACTGTGGAATTCCATGAGCCCGTAAAGACGCGTTGAGGGAAGGATCCGTTTTCAGCCATCTCCCGGTGAAGGAGGCAGCTCAGGACGACACGAACCCCAGCCCGGCGCGGGCCCTGCGGAGATGCTCCAGCCCCTCCCTCGCCGTCCGCGTCACCTCCTCGTACTCCGCCGCCGTCCGGGCGGCCGCCAGCCGCGCCCGCGCCGCGCGATGGCACTCCGCCGCCCGCGTCAGCGCGCCCGCCGCCTCCTCACCCGCCCCCGCCCAGACCCGCGCGTCGGGCGGCACCAGCCCTCCGCCCAGCCGTACGAGCCACTGGTTCGCCTCCGCCTCCGCGTCCAGGCCGGACACCCGAAAGCGCGAACAGGCCCGCTGCGCACGGCGCTGGGCGACCACCCCGACGACCGCGCCGGTGATCAACAGCACCGAGAGCGTGATCATGAACCCCATGGCCGGCTTCCTTCCTTGCCCGTGAACCGGTGCCGACCCGCGTCGGCCTCCACCCCCATGAGACGGCAGCCCGCTGTGGGCGTCCCCCGGGGGTCCTGTGCGGCGCCGGTGAGCCGTCCCCTGTCCCCGCACAAGCGAAAGGGACCTGAAATCGACGGGCGATTTCAGGTCCCTCTGCGAAAAGGCTTGCTGAAAGGCCGCTTTACTCCGGCGGCCCCTCCGGCTTCCTTACTTCGGCTGCGGCTTGCGCACCGACAGGTGCAGCTCCCTCAGCCGCGTCTCCTCCAGCTCCGTCGGCGCGCCCATCATCAGGTCCTGGGCGTTGCCGTTGAGCGGGAAGGCGATCGTCTCGCGGATGTTCGGCTCGTCCGCGAGGAGCATGACGATGCGGTCGACACCCGGGGCGATGCCACCGTGCGGCGGGGCGCCGAAGCGGAGCGCGCGCAGCATACCGGCGAACTCGCGCTCCACGGTCTCGTCGTCGTAGCCCGCGATGTTGAACGCCTTGAGCATGATGTCCGGCTCGTGGTTCCGGATCGCGCCGGAGGACAGCTCGACACCGTTGCAGACGATGTCGTACTGCCAGGCCAGGATGTCCAGCGGGTCCTGGTTCTCCAGGGCCTCCATGCCGCCCTGGGGCATCGAGAACGGGTTGTGCGAGAAGTCGATCTTCCCGGTCTCCTCGTCCTTCTCGTACATCGGGAAGTCGACGATCCAGCAGAAGCGGAAGACGTTCTCCTCGAAGTGCCCGGCCCGCCTGGCGGCCTCGACCCGCACCGCGCCCATGATCTTCGAGACCTCGTCGAACTCGCCCGCGCCGAAGAACACCGCGTGCCCGGCGGCCAGCGAGAGCCGCTTGGTCAGCTCGGCCACGTTCTCCTCGGTGAGGAACTTGGCGATCGGGCCGGTCAGCGAGCCGTCCTCCGCCACCCGCACCCAGGCGAGACCCTTCGCGCCCTGCGAGACGGCGTAGTCACCGAGCTGGTCGAAGAACTTGCGGGGCTGCGCCGAGACGTCCGGCACCGGCAGCGCGCGCACGTGCTTGCCCGCGAACGCCTTGAACTCCGAGCCCTGGAAGATGTCGGTGATGTCGACGAGCTCCAGCTGGGCGCGCAGGTCCGGCTTGTCGGAGCCGTACTTCAGCATCGCCTCGCGGAACGGGATCCGCGGGAACGGGGAGGTCACCTCGCGGCCGCCGCCGAACTCCGTGAACAGCTCGGTCATCAGCTTCTCGATCGGCTGGAAGACGTCCTCCTGCTCGACGAAGCTCATCTCGACGTCGAGCTGGTAGAACTCGCCCGGCGAACGGTCCGCGCGGGCGTCCTCGTCGCGGAAGCAGGGCGCGATCTGGAAGTAGCGGTCGAAGCCGGAGATCATCAGCAGCTGCTTGAACTGCTGCGGGGCCTGCGGGAGGGCGTAGAACCTGCCCGGGTGGATGCGGGAGGGGACGACGAAGTCGCGCGCGCCCTCCGGGGAGGTCGCCGTCAGGATCGGCGTGGCCATCTCGTTGAAGCCGAGGGCCACCATCTTGTGCCGGATCGCCGAGATGACCGCCGTCCGCAGCATGATGTTGCGGTGCATGCGCTCGCGGCGCAGGTCCAGGAAGCGGTACTCCAGGCGCCGCTCCTCGTTGACCCCGTCCTCGGTGTTGATGGTGAAGGGCAGCGGCTGGGCCGCGCCGAGCAGCTCGACCTCGCCGACCTCGACCTCGACCTCACCGGTCGGCAGGTCCGGGTTGACGTTCTCGGCGCCACGGGAGACGACCTGGCCGTCGACGCGGACCGTCGACTCCTTGGTCAGCTTGTCGAGGGCCTCGTACGCGGGCGTGCCGGGGCGGGCGACGAGCTGCGTGATGCCGTAGTGGTCGCGCAGATCGATGAAGAGGATGCCGCCCAGGTCGCGCCGATTGTGCAGCCAGCCACTCAGCCGGACGTCGGTGCCGACGTCAGAGGCGCGGAGCTCGCCGCAGGTGTGGGACCTGTACCGATGCATCGTCGTTCATCCAGCCTTCGCAGATCGGGTCTGTTCCACGGGTTGTTTCACGTGAAACCCTCCCCAGCGTACCGGGCACCCCACGATCGGCTCCCCACTATGAGAGGCCGCTGATCAGTGGCACTCTTCGACCGCCTGTTCTTAAAGTGGGTCAATGCGCACCGGTGAGCCCCTGCCCGCCGTGGGGGAGGTCCTCGCCGCCCTCGCGACCGGCCTGTGGCGTTGGGACAACACCGCGGGGCTCGTCACGCTGGATGCCGAAGCCGCGCGGCTGGTCGGGCTGCCCGCCGAGGCGGCCACCGTCACGGAGGCCGGCATCCGCTCCCGCTTCCACCCCGTCGACTGGAACGAGATCGACGGCATCGTCCAGCTCGCCGTCGCCGAGGGCACCCTGGCCGAGGCCCGGCTGCGGATCATGGACGAGCACGGCCGGGTCATCCGGACCGTGCGCAGCCGCTCCAAGCCGACCGTCGACCCGGCCACCGGGGCGTACGAGCTGGTCGGCACCCTCCAGGAGGTGACCGAGCCGCCGCCGGGCGCCGCCGCCCGCACCCCGGTCACCGGCGACTGGCGCCGCTCCCGGGAGGCGTTCCTGCTGGACGCGGGCCGTGCGCTGGCCGAGGCGCGCTCCACGGCCGAGGTGCTGCGGGTCGCGGCCGGCCTGTCCATGCCCGGTTTCTCCCCGGACGGCCTGGCCGTCTTCGGTGTGGAGGGCGACCGGCTGACGATCATCGGCCACCACGGTCACCAGCCCGGTGACGAGGGACCCTTCTCCCACATGGCCCTCGCCACGGACTACCCGGCCGCCGAGGTGGTCCGCACCGGCCGCGCGGTCTACCTCTCCTCCCCCGAGGACTACAAGTCGCGCTACCCCGTCAGCTGGCCGCTCGCCCAGCGCTTCGGCCGCCGGTCCTGGGCGTTCCTGCCGCTGACGGTGGCCGGCCGCACGATGGGCGCGTGGATGGCGGCCTTCGCCTACCCGGTGGCGTTCACGCCGGACGAACGCTCGGTCCTGACGACGGTCGCGCGGATGCTGGCGCAGGCCCTGTCCCGGGCGGGCACCGCGGAGTCGGAACGGGAGCTGACGGACGGGCTCCAGCGCTCGATGCTCCCCACGCTCGGCCCCCGCATACCGGGCATGAGCGTCGCCGCCCGCTACGTCCCGACCGGCGGCGGCCTCCAGGTCGGCGGCGACTGGTACGACATGATCCCGCTGCCCGGGGGCACCTCCCGGACGGAGTCCGGGGGAGGCCGCTTCGCCCTGGTGATCGGCGACGTCCAGGGCCACGACGTCCGGGCGGCGGGCCTGATGGGCCAGCTCAGGATCGCGCTGCGGGCGTACGCCTCGGAGGGCCACCGCCCGGACGCGGTCCTCTCCCGCGCCTCCCGCTTCCTGCACGGCATGACGTACGGCGACGAGGACCCCGCGGACCTCCGCTTCGCGACCTGCCTGTACGTGGAGGTCGACCCCACCACCGGCATCCTGGACGTCGCCCGCGCCGGGCATCCCGACCCGGTGATCCGGATGGCGGACGGCACGGTCCTCACCCGCCCGACGGCCGGCGGGCTCCCGCTGGGCATCGACCCGGACGCCGACTACCCCACCACCCGGATCGTCCTGGAACCCGCCGAGACCCTGCTGATCTGCACCGACGGGCTGATCGAGACCGGCGGCCACGACATGGAGACCGGCTGGAAACGCCTCCGCACGGTCCTGGAGAGCCACGAAGGCGACCTGGAGGAACTCGCCGACGCCCTGGTCCAGGCGGTGCACGGCCCGTCCTCCCACCACACCACCGGCCCGCTGGCCGACCGCCGCGAGGACGACATCGCCGTCCTGCTGCTGTGCCGGCAGGGGGAGGGCTGCGGCTGCGGCGACACGGTGACCGTCCGCCCCACGGTCCGGCGCACGATGCTGTCGGTGGCCCAGGCGGAACCGGAGCGGGTGGCGGTGGCCCGTCAGCAGCTGCGGGAACTCCTGCACGACTGGAGGTCGGCGGACCAGGTCGACTCGGCGGTCCTGCTGCTCTCCGAGACACTGACCAACGTCCTGGTCCACACCGACGCGGACGCGCTGCTGCTGGCCGAGGTACGGGGCGGACCCGGCACCCGCCGGATACGGGTCGAGGTCACCGACACCAGCGACGACCTCCCCCACAAGCGCAGCCCGGGCGAACTCGCGTCGTCCGGCCGGGGTCTGGTCCTGATGGACCTGCTCGCGGACGTGTGGGGCGTGGACCCCCGGGGCGAGGACAAGAGCATCTGGTTCGAGCTCTACGAGACCTCGGCCGACTCCGCCGGGCCGGCCACGCAATAGCGCGTCCGCGGTTCGCGCACGACCCCGAAGGCGGCAAATCGCCGAAAGGGAAGCAGATGCGCAGAATCGATGCCTCTGTCCACGATCGGGTGAACATCCTTGCCATGGACGTGAGTTGCCTCTCCGCGTCCCTAGATTCCGAGGCGGAGGTGAGGCTCGATGAACGAGCAGAACAACACGCCGCCGAAGCAGTCGGCGGAACAGCGGCAGGACGCGATCGACATCAACGACTTCGTGTTCGCGGCCACGGGGGCGCGGATGCGGCGGCTGACGCTGCCGGACGGGACGCACTGGTTCCCGGCGATGGATGTGGCAGGGAACCTGGGCTACGCCAATACACGAGATGCCGTGCACAGCATGGTCTCGCACCATCACGCAACAACGCTGGGCGATATTGCGCGAAGCGTCGGCCAGAGCGACGCAACGCGCAATATGGCAGGTCACGGCCTTCGCAAGACGATGCGGATGGTGAACCTGCAGGGTCTCGTCCAACTGGTCAACGGCTGCACGAAACCGGAGGCCCAGCCCTTCAAGACCTGGGTCTCCGACGTCATCGCCACGCTTCAGCGCGAGGGTTCCTACTCTCTGGAACCGTCCCCCGTACAACCCGCCCCCACCGGCACAACCGCGTACGTCATGCCCGAGCAGGTGGCCGACGCCCTCGTCCGGCTCGAAGAGCGCAACATGCGGATGGACGAGAGGCTGGCGGCCTTCGCCGGGGAACGCAACGACCTGCTGCGCCAGATCACTCACAGCCTGAAGGACATCGCCGAGGTCCTCAAGCATCCCGCAGCAGGCGATTCCCCGGCCGCCCCGGCACCGAAGCTGACGGCACAACAACTCCTGGCCACCTGGAAGGCGAAGAACCTCGTCGTCACCGAAGACGTCCACGCGGTCGCGGCCTGCCTCGCCCCGGCGCTGGTGCGGGGCGAGGCAGGTCACCGCATCGAGGAGATCGCCGACCGCACGGGCTTGACGCACGACCGCGTCCACGACTGTCTGCGGATGCTGCTCAAGCGGGGCTGCATGCGCCAGGCCGCCTGCACGGACGACGGGGCGCCCGTCTACGTGCTGCCCTGACGCCCTGGTCGAACCGGCATGAGCGGGCCCGAAGCCACAACCCGAACTTGCGGCTTCGGGCCCTGTCGTACCGTATCGCCCTCTGAGCCCCTACAGCCCGCCCTCGGTCATCCCGTGCACCGCCGGGATCGTGCCGAGGCGGCCCTTCTGGAAGTCGTCGAAGGCCTGCTGCAGCTCGTCGCGGGTGTTCATCACGAACGGGCCGTAGTGGGCCATCGGCTCACGGATCGGCCGGCCGCCGAGGAGGACGACCTCCAGGTCCGGCGTGTGGGAGTCCTGCTTCTCGTCCGCGCGGACGGTCAGCGAGGAGCCCGCGCCGAACACGGCCGTCTGGCCCAGGTGGATCGGCCTGCGCTCGGCGCCCACCGCTCCGCGGCCGGCCAGCACGTACGCCAGGCCGTTGAAGTCCTCGCGCCACGGCAGGGTGATCTCGGCGCCCGGAGCCAGCGTCGCGTGGACCATCGTGATCGGGGTGTGCGTGATGCCGGGGCCCTGGTGGCCGTCCAGCTCACCGGCGATGACCCTGAGCAGGGCGCCGCCGTCGGGGGAGGCGAGCAGCTGGACGGTGCCGCCGCGGATGTCCTGGTAGCGGGGCGCCATCATCTTGTCCTTGGCCGGCAGGTTCACCCACAGCTGGAGGCCGTGGAAGAGACCGCCGGACATGACCAGGTGCTCCGGCGGGGCCTCGATGTGGAGCAGGCCGGAGCCGGCCGTCATCCACTGGGTGTCCCCGTCGGTGATGGTGCCGCCGCCGCCGTTGGAGTCGTGGTGGTCGAAGATGCCGTCGATGATGTAGGTGACGGTCTCGAAACCGCGGTGCGGGTGCCACGGGGTCCCTTTCGGCTCCCCAGGCTGATAGTCCACCTCGCCCATCTGGTCCATCATGATGAACGGGTCCAGGTGGCGGTAGTTGATCCCGGCGAACGCCCGGCGCACCGGGAAGCCCTCGCCCTCGAAACCGCTCGGCGCGGTCGTGACGGTGAGCACGGGACGGGCCGCATCGTCCGCGGGTGCGGCGACGCGCGGCAGCGTCAGCGGGTTCTCGACGGTCACTGCAGGCATGTCGGTACCTCCTTGTGCTCCGAGTTTAGTTGAGCGTTGAACTTCCTGCCACTCCCAACGGAGACAGCCCGGCGGGCATTCCCGCCGGACCGCCGGGCCGTCGAGCCGCCGGACCGTCGGGCCACCGGGCCGTGGAGCCACCCGGCGGCGGACGCGAACAGCACCGGAGGCCGGTGCGGGACACCGGCCTCCGGGATCACTCAACCAGGGCCGGGCGGCCACCCGGCCGCCCATGGAGGACCGGCCGCTAGCCGTACATCCGCCGCATCGCGAACTCCACCATCTGCTCCACGGCCTTCGCGTCGAAGACCATGCGGTGCTCGCCCTCCATGTCGAGGACGAAGCCGTACCCGGTCGGGAGCAGGTCGATCACCTCGGCGCCGGTGATCACGAAGTACTTGGACTCCTTGCCCGCGTACCGCCGCAGCTCCTTGAGCGAGGTGAACATCGGGATCACCGGCTGCTGGGTGTTGTGCAGGGCGAGGAATCCGGGGTTGTCACCGCGCGGGCAGTAGACCTTCGAGGTCGCGAAGACCTGCTGGAAGTCCTCGGCGGTCACCTGCCCGGTGGTGAAGGCGCGCACCGCGTCCGCGAGCGAGGGCGGGGACGGCTCCGGGTACAGCGGCTGCTGCTGCCCGTAGCCGCCGGACATGGGCTGCTGCGGCGGGGCGTACTGCTGCTGAGCGGCGCCGCCGTCCATGTGCTGGCCGTATCCGTACATGCCCGCAAGAGTACCGAGAGGACACTGCGAAGCGGCACGGCACAGGCAATCACAGCAAGGGGACACGGCCATGCACGGACACCGGCACGACGAAGAGGTCCACGAGCACGACAGGGGGCTCTCCCACGACCTTCCCGTCCTCGCCCGCCGCAGGATGATCCGGCTGTTCGCCGGGGCGAGCCTGGTGCCGCTGGCGGGCTGCTCCGGCGAGGACGGCACCGGCTCCGCCGCGAGGGGCGGCCCGTCGGGCGCCGCCACCGGCGGCTCGTCGGACAAGGCCGCCTCCGCGTCCCCGGCCGAGTGCGCGGCCATCCCCGACGAGACCGCCGGCCCCTTCCCCGGCGACGGCTCCAACGGCGTGAACGTCCTGAAGGAGAGCGGTGTCGTGCGCGCCGACATCACCTCCAGCTTCGGCGACTCGGCGGGCGGCACCGCCGAGGGCGTGCCCCTGACCCTCACGCTCACGGTGGTGGACGCGGCCTCCGGCTGTGCCGCCCCGAAGCGGGGCGCCGCCGTCTACGTGTGGCACTGCGACCGGGACGGCAACTACTCCCTGTACTCCGAGGGCGTCACGGACGAGAACTACCTGCGCGGCGTCCAGGAGACGGACGACAAGGGCCAGGTCACCTTCACCAGCATCTTCCCCGCCTGCTACCCGGGCCGCTGGCCGCACGTCCACTTCGAGGTCTACGGCAGCCTGGCAGACGCCACGGCGGCCACGTCCCTCACGAACACCTCGCAGCTCGCGCTGCCGAAGGACGTCTGCGAGAGCGTGTACGCGACGGACGGGTACAGCAGGTCGGCCACCACTCTGGGGCAGCTGGCGCTGGAGACGGACGGCATCTTCGGCGACGGCCACGCGCGGCAGCTGGCCGCCGTGACGGGCGATGTCACCCAGGGTTACACCGCGGCACTGACGGTTCCGGTGTGACCTGTCACAGATGACCGTGCGGGGTTGCTTCTTATTACCGGCGGGTAGCATCATCGTAGCTACTTGTTGGTACGTGAACTAGGTGCGAGGAGAGTCAGTGCCTCGCCGACCCGCTACGGAGCCGTCGCCATGGGGCACTACAAGTCGAATCTCCGCGACATCGAGTTCAACCTCTTCGAGGTCCTCGGGCGCGACAAGCTGTACGGGACCGGTCCGTTCGCGGAGATGGACACGGACACCGCGAAGAGCATCCTGGAGGAGCTGACGCGCCTCTCGGAGAACGAGCTGGCGGAGTCCTTCGCCGACGCCGACCGCAACCCGCCGGTCTTCGACCCGGAGACGAACACCGCGCCCGTACCGGCGTCCTTCAAGAAGAGCTACCAGGCCTTCATGGACTCCGAGTACTGGCGCCTGGGCCTGCCCGAGGAGATCGGCGGCACCACCGCGCCCCGCTCGCTGATCTGGGCCTACGCGGAGCTGATCCTCGGCGCCAACCCGGCCGTGTGGATGTACTCCTCCGGCCCGGCCTTCGCGGGCGTCCTCTTCGACGAGGGCAACGAGACGCAGAAGCACATCGCGAAGATCGCCGTGGACAGGCAGTGGGGCTCCACCATGGTGCTCACCGAGCCGGACGCCGGCTCGGACGTGGGCGCCGGCCGCACCAAGGCCGTCCAGCAGGAGGACGGCTCCTGGCACATCGAGGGCGTGAAGCGCTTCATCACGTCCGGTGAGCACGACATGTCGGAGAACATCCTCCACTACGTGCTCGCGCGTCCCGAGGGCGCCGGCCCCGGCACCAAGGGCCTGTCTCTCTTCCTCGTGCCGAAGTACCTGTTCGACTTCGAGACCGGCGAGCTCGGCGAGCGCAACGGCGTCTACGCGACGAACGTCGAGCACAAGATGGGCCTGAAGGCGTCCAACACCTGCGAGATGACCTTCGGCGACCGCCACCCCGCCAAGGGCTGGCTGATCGGCGACAAGCACGACGGCATCCGCCAGATGTTCCGGATCATCGAGTTCGCGCGGATGATGGTCGGCACGAAGGCGATCTCCACGCTGTCGACGGGCTACCTGAACGCCCTGGAGTACGCCAAGGAGCGCGTCCAGGGTCCGGACCTCGCCAACTTCATGGACAAGACCGCGCCCAAGGTCACCATCACCCACCACCCCGACGTCCGCCGCGCGCTGATCACGCAGAAGGCGTACGCGGAGGGCATGCGCGCCCTGGTGATGTACACCGCCGCCGTCCAGGACGAGATCCAGGTCAAGGAGACGAACGGCGAGGACGCCTCCACCGAGCACGCCCTCAACGACCTGCTCCTGCCGATCGTGAAGGGCTACGGCTCCGAGAAGGCCTACGAGCTGCTCGCCCAGTCCCTGCAGACCTTCGGCGGCTCCGGCTTCCTCCAGGAGTACCCGATCGAGCAGTACATCCGGGACTCCAAGATCGACACCCTGTACGAGGGCACCACCGCGATCCAGGGCCAGGACTTCTTCTTCCGGAAGATCGTCCGCAACCAGGGCGCGGCCCTGAACTCCCTCGCCGAGGACATCAAGAAGTTCCTGGCGCTGGGCACGGGCGGCGAGGAGCTGGCGGGCGCCCGCGAGCACCTGGCCAAGGCCGCCGTCGAGCTGGAGGCCATCGTCGGGCTGATGCTGACCGACCTCGCGGCCACCGAGCAGGATGTCAAGAACATCTACAAGGTCGGCCTGAACACGACCCGTCTGCTGATGGCCTCCGGTGACGTCGTCGTCGGCTACCTGCTGCTGAAGGGCGCCGCCATCGCCGCCGAGAAGCTGGAGACGGCCTCCGCGAAGGACAAGGCGTTCTACACCGGCAAGATCGCGGCGGCGAAGTTCTTCGCGGCGGAGGTCCTGCCCGGTGTGACCCTGGCCCGCAAGGTCGCCGAGGGCGTCGAGCTGGACCTGATGGAGCTGGACGAGGCCGCGTTCTGAGCCTCGCCCCCGTCCGGGCAGCCCCGACGAAGGCCGCTTGCGCTGACGAAGGCCCGTTTCCCCGCGAGGGGGAGCGGGCCTTCGCCCGTCGTTAAGGTGAACCCATGAGCGAACCCTCCCGCTTCGACCGCGGACTCACCGATGACCTGATGTCGTTCCTGGCGGCCTCCCCCTCGCCGTACCACGCGGTGGCGAACGCGGCCGAGCGGCTGGAAAAGGCCGGTTTCCGGCAGGTCTCGGAGACGGACGCCTGGGACGCGGAGACATCAACAGGCTCCGCCCTCGGCAGCGGCGGCCGGTACGTGCTGCGCGGCGGGGCGATCGTGGCCTGGTACGTCCCCGAGGGCGCCGCGCCGCACACGCCGTTCAGGATCATCGGCGCGCACACCGACTCCCCCAACCTGCGGGTCAAGCCGCTGCCCGACACGGGAGCGCACGGCTGGCGTCAGGTGGCCGTGGAGATCTACGGCGGGCCGCTGCTGAACTCATGGCTCGACCGCGACCTCGGCCTGGCCGGCCGGCTGACCCTGCGGGACGGCTCGACGCGCCTGGTGAACGTCGGCCGGCCGCTGCTGCGGGTGCCCCAACTCGCCATCCACCTGGACCGTTCGGTGTCGTCGGAGGGCCTCAAGCTCGACAAGCAGCGGCATGTGCAGCCCGTCTGGGGTCTGGGCCGCGATGTGCGGGACGGCGACCTGATCGCCTTCCTGGAGGAGGAGAGCGGGATCGGCGCGGGCGAGGTGACCGGCTGGGACCTGATGACGCACCCCGTGGAGCCGCCGGCCTACCTGGGCCGCGACAAGGAGCTGGTCGCCGGGCCGCGCATGGACAACCTGCTGTCCGTGCACGCCGGGGTGGCCGCGCTGGCGGCGGTCTCCGGGAGGCCGGACCTGCCCTGCATCCCGGTCCTCGCCGCCTTCGACCACGAGGAGAACGGCTCGCAGTCGGACACCGGCGCGGACGGGCCGCTGCTCGGCGGGGTGCTGGAGCGTTCGGTGTTCGCGCGCGCAGGCTCGTACGAGGACCGGGCGCGCGCCTTCGCGGGCACCGTCTGTCTGTCCTCCGACACCGGCCACGCGGTGCACCCCAACTACGCGGAGCGGCACGACCCGACGCACCACCCGCGCGTCAACGGCGGCCCGATCCTCAAGGTCAACGTCAACAACCGCTACGCCACGGACGGTTCGGGCCGCGCGCTCTTCGCCGCCGCCTGCGAGAAGGCGGACGTGCCCTTCCAGTCCTTCGTCTCCAACAACTCCATGCCCTGCGGCACCACGATCGGCCCGATCACCGCGGCCCGCCACGGCATCCGCACCGTCGACATCGGCGTGGCGATCCTGTCGATGCACAGCGCCCGGGAGTTGTGCGGCGCGGACGACCCGCATCTGCTGGCGAACGCGCTGACGGCGTTCCTGCGGGGATAGGTCCCGTCCCGGAACGGACCGGCACGGCATGGGGGTTGACAGCCGGGGTACACGCAGTTTCGGACCGGAACGACCGGACCGGACAGGGAGGCAACACTCATGGGCCTCGGCGGATGCATCATCCTCATCGCCGTGGGAGCCATCCTCACGTTCGCGACCGACTGGGACATGGAGGGTGTCAACCTCGACCTGGTCGGCATCATCCTGATGGTCGTCGGGCTGATCGGCGTCAGCACGTTCAGCAGCATCGCCCGACGCAGGCGGGTCGTGGTGCCGCCCGCGACGCCGGTCGTCGAAGAGGAACGGCGCACCACCCGCAGGGACGGCTACAGCGACGGCTACGGCGTCTGACGTCTGGGCGGATACACGACAGCGCGCCGGAGCCCGGACACTCGGGCCGGAGCGGCACAGGACCCCCGGCACGGCATGCACAGGGCAAGCAGCACCACCTTGAGCATTCCGTGACCGGTGGCGTCTTGTGCCGTTGTGCGAATATCACGCAGATACTGCCGCCCGGGGGCGCGGACACGGACCAGGTTCACCCGGCTCCGGCGGTCACGTCAGCGCGTGGCCGGTGGTGGCGTCCACGTGGTCCGGTACGTCGTCGTGGCGGTCGCCGACCGTGAGGGTGCCCGTGGGCTCGAAGAGCAGGAGCGCGGTCGGCCGCGGGGCGTACGGCTTGTGCTCCGTGCCGCGCGGGACCGTGAAGACCGAGCCCTTGGGCAGGACGACCGTGCGCTCGCCCGCCGCCTCCCGCAGGGCGATGTGCAGTTCGCCGTCCAGGACCAGGAAGAACTCGTCGGTGTGGTCGTGCACGTGCCACACGTGCTCGCCCTCCACCTTCGCGAGACGGACGTCGTAGTCGTTGACGGCGGTGACGATGCGCGGGCTCCACCGCTCGGTGAAGGAGGCGAGGGCGTCGGACAGCGCGATGGGTTCCATGGGCTCATCGTGCGGGGTGCCCGGGTCGCCGTACGAGTGCTAGAAATCGCATATGCCGAAAGGATCCTCGCAGCCGCACACCGTGGTCCTGCTCGTGGACCAGAACTCCAACCCCTTCGAGATGAGCTGCGCGATCGAGATCTTCGGGCTGCGCAGACCCGAACTGGGCCGTGAGCTGTACGACTTCGCCCTGTGCGCCGCCGGGCCGAAGACCCGGATGCGGGACGGGTTTTTCACGCTCACCGGCGTCGCCGGTCTGGAGGCGGCCGACGCGGCGGACACCCTGATCGTGCCGAACCGGCCCGACACCGACACCCCGCGCGACCCGCGCGTCCTGGACGCCGTGCGTCGGGCCCACGCGCGTGGCGCCCGGCTCGTGGGCTTCTGCTCCGGCGCGTTCACCCTTGCCGAGGCCGGGCTGCTGGACGGGCGGCGGGCGGCCTGCCACTGGATGTGGGCGGAGTCCTTCCGGACACGGTTCCCGGGGGTCCGGCTGGAATCCGACGTGCTGTTCGTCGACGACGGCGACATCCTCACCGCGTCGGGCAGTGCCTCGGCCCTCGACCTCGGCCTTCATGTCGTACGACGGGACCACGGAGCCGAGGTCGCCAACCACGTCTCCCGGCGGCTGGTCTTCGCCGCGCACCGGGACGGCGGCCAGCGGCAGTTCGTGGAGCGTCCGGTGCCGCACGTGCCCGACGAGTCGCTCGGCCCGCTGCTGGCGTGGGCGCAGGAGCGGCTGGGCGAGCCGCTGACGGTGGCCGGCCTGGCGGCGCGCGCGGCGGTGTCCCCCGCGACCCTGCACCGGCGCTTCCGCGCCCAGCTGGGCACGACGCCGCTGGCCTGGCTGACGGGGGAGCGCGTGGCCCTGGCCTGCCGGCTGATCGAGCGCGGGGAGGAGCGGCTCGACGTGGTGGCGGCGAGGAGCGGGCTGGGGACGGCCGCGAACCTCCGCGCCCGGGTGCGGCGCGAGACCGGGCTCAGCCCGTCGGCCTACCGGCGGCGTTTCGGACCCGGTGGCGGGGAAGCCCTGGTGTCATGAGATTCCTCGTGCGCGACCGGCTCCTCGGCATCGGTGACGACTACTGGATCGAGGACGACCACGGCAACAGGGTGTTCTTCGTCGACGGCAAGGCGATGCGGCTGCGGGACACCTTCGAGCTGAAGGACACCCAGGGGCGCGTCCTCATCGACATCCGCCAGAAGATGTTCGCCCTCAGGGACACCATGGTGATCGAACGCGAGGGCGAACCGCTCGCGACGATCCGGCGCAAGCGGCTGTCGCTGCTGCGCAACCACTACCGGGTCGCCCTGGCGGACGGCCGCACGGAGCTCGACGTCAGCGGCAAGATCCTCGACCGCGAGTTCGCCGTCGAGTACGACGGCGAACTCCTCGCCGTCATCTCCCGCCGCCGGCTGAGCGTGCGGGAGACCTACGGCGTCGACGTCGTACGCGACGACGCGGACCCGGCGCTGCTGATCGCGGTGGCGGTGTGCGTCATCCACCTGGCGGAGAAGGAGCGGGAGGACTAGTGCCGAGGGGTGTCCAGTCCGAGCACCCGGTCCTTGAGGGCGGGGAACTGTTCCCGGGTCGTCGCGACCTTCGCCGGGTCGAGGTCCACGGTGAGGGTCTCGGCGCCGGCGCCCGCCTCCGCCAGGACCTCGCCCCACGGATCGACCACGATCGAGTGACCCGCCTGCGGAACTCCCGCGTGCGTCCCGGCCGTTCCACACGCGAGCACGAACGCCTGGTTCTCCACCGCCCGCGCCTGAGCCAGCAGCGTCCAGTGCGCCCGGCGGCGCTCCGGCCAGCCCGCGGGGACGACCAGGGTCTCGGCGCCGGCGTCGACGAGACCGCGGAAGAGTTCGGGGAAACGGAGGTCGTAACAGGTGGCCACACCGAGGACGGTCTGCGGCAGGCGGACCGTCACCAGTTCGCGCCCCGCGCCCATCAGCACGGCCTCGCCCTTGTCGAAGCCGAAGCGGTGGATCTTGCGGTAGGCGGCGGCCAGGTCCCCGGAGGGCGAGAAGACGAGGGAGGTGTTGTAGAGGGGCCCCTCCGGGTCGCGCTCCGGGATCGAGCCCGCGTGCAGCCACACGCCCGCGTCGCTCGCCGCCTTCGCCATCGCCTCGTACGTGGGCCCTTCCAGTGGCTCCGCCTCGCGCGCGAACTCCTCGAAGGCGAAGGCCCCGGTGGTCCACAACTCCGGCAGGACGACGAGGTCGGCACCGGCCTGACCGCGTACCAGCGCGGCCACGCGCCGCCGTCGGGCGTCGACCGATTCGCCCTCGTCGACGGAGACTTGGATCAGAGAGGCGCGCACACTACCACCGTCCTGGCATTCGAGCCGTCCACCCGGGCCTACGATCGTCACACGAAAGCACTGCCGGGGTGCCTCGGAGCAGCGTAACTTAGCGTCTCAAGACACCCGCCGACAGCCATCTCCCGCAGGCAACGCCGCCGCCACAACCGCCCAGTACCGACCGCCGAGGGGTCCCGTTTCCGTGAGTCTGCATCCCACTCTCCAGCCCTACGCCGACGCCTGGACCCACTCCATCGAAGCGATATCCGAGCTGGTGCTGCCGCTTGTGGAGGGGGAGTGGAACCGGCGCACCCCGTGCCCCGGCTGGTCGGTGCGGGACGTGGTCTCCCATGTCATCGGCCTGGACTGCGAGATGCTCGGCGACCCGCGCCCCATCCACACGCTGCCGCGCGACCTGTTCCACGTCACCAACGACCACCAGCGCTACATGGAGATGCAGGTCGACGTCCGGCGCCACCACACGGCGCCCGAGATGACCTCCGAGCTGGAGTACGTGGTCATCCGCCGCAACCGCCAGCTGCGCAACGAGTCGCGCGACCCGGGCACCAAGGTGCGCGGCCCGCTGGGCACGGAGCTCACGCTCGAGGACGCCATGCGCGGCCACGCGTTCAACGTGTGGGTGCACGAGCAGGATCTGCGTACCGCGCTGGGGCGCCCCGGCAACCTCGACTCCCCCGGCGCGCACGTCGCCCGTGACGTGCTGCTCGCCGCGCTCCCCGACGTCGTCGCGGTCAAGGCCGACGCCCCGCGCAGCTCCGCGATCGTCTTCGACGTGCACGGGCCCATCGAGTTCCTGCGCACGATCCGCGTCGACATCCAGGGCCGCGGCACCCTCGAGTCCACCCCGGCCCTCGGCCCCGCCGCCACCCTCACCCTCGACTGGGAGACCTATGTCCGGCTGGCCTGCGGGCGCGTGAGCCCGGAGCAGGCGGCGGACCGGGTGAAGGCGGAGGGGGATCCGGCGCTCACGGGTGCGATCCTGCGGAACTTCGCCGTGACGCCGTAGCGGGCGTCACGGGGGCGCAGGGCGGGCATTCACGGTGCCGCCGTAGCGGGACCTTCGGGTGCCGGCCGGTGCGTCCGGCCCGTCCGGCGTTCGAGGACGAGGCCGTGCGGGCCGGGGCGGAGCGCTGGGGGCGGCAGGCCCCCAGAACGCCCGTACGGACACCGGGTCGCTACGCGGGGACGTGCACCGTCTCCACCCGGCTGGCGACCCGCCGCTCCCGCTCCCGACGAGCCGTGCGCTTGCGCAGCCGCAGAATCTGGCTGACCCCGACCGCCTGCAGGACGAAGACCGCCGAGAACGCGACGCGGTAGTCGTCCCCGGTCGCGTCCAGCAGCACGCCGATCGCGAAGAGCGTCGTCATCGAGGCGACGAAGCCTCCCATGTTCGTGATCCCGGAGGCCGTCCCCTGCCGCTCCGGCGGATTCGCCGGCCGCGCGAAGTCGAACCCGATCATCGACGCGGGCCCGCACGCCCCCAGCACCGCGCACAGCACGATCAGCAGCCACCTGGGCGCGTGGTCGCCGGGGTAGGCCAGCGTCACCGCCCACATCAGCGCCGTCGCTCCCACGGTTCCCAGCGCCAGCGGCAGCCGGGCCCCGTGGTGCCGGGCGACGAGCTGTCCGTACACCAGCCCGATCATCATGTTCGACAGCACGACGAGGGTCAGCAGTTCGCCCGCCGTGGCCCGCGACAGTCCCTGCGCCTCGACCAGGAACGGCATCCCCCACAGCAGCAGGAACACCATCGCCGGGAACTGGGTCGTGAAGTGCACCCACAGCCCCAGCCGCGTCCCCGGCTCGCGCCAGGACGCGGCGATCTGCCGTCGCACGTACGCGGCCCCCTGGTGCGGGAACGGCTGCGGCTCGTGCCCCTCGGGGTGGTCCTTCAGGAACAGCAGCACAAGCACCAGGGCGACGACACCGGCGAGCGCGCTGCCCGCGAAGGCCGCCGTCCAGCCGACGCCGTGCAGCAGCCGCGCCAGGACGAGGGTGGACACCAGGTTCCCCGCCATGCCGATCAGTCCCGCGAACTGGGCGACCATCGGGCTGCGCCGGGCCGGGAACCACCGGGTGCCGAGCCGCAGTACGGCGATGAAGGTCATCGCGTCGCCGCAGCCCAGCAGCGCGCGCGAGGCGAGGGCCATGCCGTACGAGGGGGAGAACGCGAACCCGAGCTGTCCGGCCGTGAAGAGGACCGCGCCCAGGCCCAGCACCTTCTTCGTGCCGAGCCGGTCGACCAGCAGACCGACGGGTATCTGCATGCCCGCGTAGACGAGGAGCTGGAGGATCGAGAAGGTCGACAGCGCCGAGGCGTTCACCTGGAAGCGGTCGGCCGCGTCGAGGCCGGCGACCCCCAGGGACGTACGGAAGATGACGGCGACGAAGTAGACGGAGACGCCGACGCCCCACACGGCCATCGCGCGCCGGCCGCCCGGCGGGTCACCCGGCACGGTGACGGACGACGGGTTCACCGGACCTCACCCCGCGCCAGGTGCGAGAACCAGCCGACGTGCCGGTGGACGACGTCGACCGCGGCTTCCGCGTCCCCGGAGCGCAGCGCGTCGAGGATCTCCTCGTGCTCGGTCAGGGTCTTGGCGATCCGGTCGGGGTGGGAGTGCAGGACGGCGACGCCCATACGCAGTTGCCGGTCGCGGAGCTGGTCGTAGAGCCGGGCGAGGATCGCGTTGCCGCCGCTGCGGACGATCTCGGCGTGGAAGCTGCGGTCGGTGACGGCGGCTCCGGCCAGGTCACCGGCGGCGGCCTGGGCCTTCTGCTGCGCCAGCAGTGCCTCCAGCCGCTCGATGAGCCCGGCGGGCGGCGGTACGGCCTTGCGGGCCGCGTGTTCCTCGACCAGGAGCCGGGTCTCGACCACGTCCGCGATCTCCTGGGCGGAGACCGGCAGGACGAGCGCCCCCTTCTTCGGGTAGAGCTTGATCAGCCCTTCCGCCTCCAGCCGGAGCAGCGCCTCGCGCACGGGTGTGCGGGAGACGCCGACGGCCTCGGCGAGTTCGCCCTCGGTGAGCAGGGTGCCGCCTTCGTAACGGCGGTCGAGGACGCCCTGTTTGACGTGGGTGTAGACACGGTCGGCGGCGGGAGGGTGCTTCACGGCCAGACTCATGCGGACATCATAGATACAACACGTACGCATCCTGGAGCCGCGTCCGGCATGCGGGACAAGGGCGGTGCCCATGACACGAAAGGGGGACCTTCCGGCAAAGATCCCCACTACGGTCCAGCGGCGGCACAACCTTCTGTGCTACTTACGTGTCACACACCTGCGGCCCCACTTTCCTCGCCACACCTCAACCAGGCCGCATTTCACGGGCATTCGAGACAATCGGGGTATCTCAGTTGATAACCGGCATCAAGAAGGACGGCTTCCAGGTCGTCCGCTTCCGCCGAGCCGCCGCTGTCACCGTGACCGTCGGCGCCGTGCTCGCGACCGGAGCCCTCACCGCGGCCCCCGCGCAGGCCGTCACCGCGCCCACGATCGTCGCCAAGGGCGGCTACGTGATGAACAACGCGAACGGCGCGGGCCTGTACAGCAAGGCCGCGACCACCAGGCGCTCCACCGGCTCCACGACGAAGATCATGACCGCGAAGGTCGTGCTCGCGCAGCCGAACCTGAACCTCGACACCAAGGTCACGATCCAGAAGGCGTACAGCGACTACATCGTGTCGAAGGGCGCCTCGTCCGCCCGTCTGATCGTCGGTGACAAGGTCACCGTCCGCCAGCTCCTGTACGGGCTGATGCTGCCCTCGGGCTGCGACGCCGCGTACGCGCTGGCCGACAAGTTCGGCTCGGGCACCACGCGCGCGGCCCGCGTGAAGTCGTTCATCGGCAAGATGAACGCCAACGCGAAGAGCCTCGGGCTGACGAACACGCACTTCGACTCGTTCGACGGCATCGGCAACGGAGCGAACTACTCCACGCCGAAGGACCTGACGAAGCTCGCCAGCAGCGCGATGAAGAACTCCTCGTTCCGCACGATCGTGAAGACGAAGGCGTACACCGCGAAGACCATCACCAAGACGGGCAGCACCCGCACGATGGCCACCTGGACGAACACGAACACCCTGCTCTCCAGCTACAGCGGCACGATCGGCGTGAAGACCGGTTCCGGCTCCGAGGCCGGGTACTGCCTCGTCTTCGCCGCCACCCGCAACGGCAAGACGGTCTACGGCACGGTCCTCTCCTCCACCAGCGCCACCCAGCGGGAGACGGACGCGAAGAAGCTGCTCAACTACGGCTTCGCGAAGCTCGGCTGACAGCGACGCGCGCGTCCTACGCGGGACGTACGGATGAAGGGCCCCTCGCCGCCTGCGAGGGGCCCTTCCCCCTGTGCCTGTGACGCACCGATCCCCCGCCCCGGACGCCTTACCGTCTCCGCATGACCGAGTCCTCATATCTCGCGGCGGTCCGGGAGTCGTACGACACCGTCGCCGCCGCCTACGCCGAACTGATCAGGCCGCCCGCGGAACTGGACCCCCTCTCCCGCGCGTTGCTGGCCGCGTTCGCCGAGACCGTGCGCGGGGCCGCCGGGGCCCGGTCGCCGACCTCGGCTGCGGTCCGGGCCATGTCACGGCGTACCTGGCCGGGGCGGGCGTGGACGCGTTCGGTGTCGACCTGTCACCGGGAATGATCGAACTGGCCCGGCGGGCCCACCCCGCCCTGACGTTCGGCGTGGGCTCGCTCACCGCCCTTGACATCGAGGACGGCACCCTCGGCGGCATCCTGGCCTACTACTCCACCCACCACACCCCACCGGAACTCCTGCCCCGCGTCTACGCCGGGTTCCACCGCGCCCTCGCCCCCGGCGGCCACCTGATGCTGGCCGGCCACGTGGGAGACGACGAACGCGTCAGCCCCACCCGGGCGTACGGCGGCCTTCCCGTCTCCTACGAGACCTACCTGCTTTCCCCGGACCGACTCGCGGACCTGCTCACGAGGGCCGGACTGACCGTCACCGCGCGGGTCGTGCAGGAGCCGGGGGAAGGAGCGAAGAGACGCGTCGCCACGCTGCTGGCCCACAAACCCGGCGGCTGAGGCGCCGGTACCGGCAGATCCACGTGCCGGCCGTCATGGCCCCCGCCCGGGACGGGGGCCACCGGCACCTCACGCCCAGGTGATCAGGCGCTTCGGCTGTTCCAAGACCGCCGCCACGTCCGCCAGGACCTTCGAGCCCAGTTCCCCGTCCACCAGGCGGTGGTCGAAGGAGAGGGCCAGGGTCGTCACCTGACGGGGCTTCACCTTGCCCTTGTGGACCCAGGGCTGGAGCTTGATCGAACCGACCGCCAGGATCGCGGACTCGCCGGGGTTGAGGATCGGCGTGCCCGTGTCGACGCCGAAGACGCCGACGTTGGTGATCGTCACCGTGCCGCCCTGCATGGCCGCGGGAGACGTCCTGCCCTCGCGCGCGGTGGACACCAGCTCGCCCAGCGCCCGCGCCAGTTGCGGAAGCGTCTTGGCGTGCGCGTCCTTGATGTTCGGGACGATCAGGCCGCGGGGGGTGGCCGCCGCGATGCCCAGGTTGACGTAGTGCTTGACCACGATCTCCTGGTTCGCCTCGTCCCAGGACGCGTTGATGTCCGGGTTGCGCTTGATCGCGACCAGCAGTGCCTTGGCGATCAGCAGCAACGGGTTGACCCGCAGGCCCTGGAGCTCCTTGTCCTGCTTGAGCTCCTCGACCAGCTTCATCGTCCGGGTGACGTCGACCGTCACGAACTCCGTGACGTGCGGCGCCGTGAACGCCGAGCCGACCATCGCCGCCGCCGTCGCCCTGCGGACGCCCTTGACCGGGATGCGGGTCTCCCGCGCACCGTCGGACGTGACGACCGGCGCCGCGGGCGCGGACACGGCGGGCTCCGCGACCGGCTCGGGGGCCGGCTCAGGCGGAGCCACCGCCGCGTGCACGTCCTCCCGCGTGATGACGCCGTCCGGGCCGGACGGGACGACCGTCGCGAGGTCGACGCCCAGGTCCTTGGCCAGCTTGCGCACCGGCGGCTTGGCCAGCGGGCGGGCCCTGACCGCGCCCACCGCGCCCCCGTGGCCGTTCAGCTCCGACTGGATCGCCGTCGACGCCTCCTGGACCGGGATCTCCGGGCCCTTGCGGGGGCGCCGCTTGGTCGAGGAGGCCGCCACGCCGTAGCCGACCAGGACCGGCTGGCGGCCGGAGCCTTCCGGCCTGGGCTGCCGCGGCTCCTCCTGCTTCGGCACCTCGGGCTTCGACACCTCGGGCTTCGGCAGCTCCGCGGCCGCGCCGCCGCCCGCCACGTCCACCGCGATGATCGACGTGCCCACGTCCACCGTGGTGCCCTCGGGGAAGCGGAGTTCCCGTACGACGCCGTCGTAGGGGATCGGCAGCTCCACCGCCGCCTTCGCGGTCTCCACCTCGCAGACCACCTGGCCGTCCGTCACCGTGTCGCCGGGCTGGACGTACCACTTGAGGATCTCTGCCTCGGTGAGCCCCTCGCCCACGTCGGGCATCTTGAACTCGCGTACGGACGCTTCCGTCATCGTCGTCACGACCCTCTCCTCAGTACGCCAGGGCACGGTCGACGGTGTCGAGCACCCGGTCCAGGCCCGGCAGGTACTCCTCCTCCAGGCGGGCCGGCGGATACGGGGCGTGATAGCCGCCGACCCTGAGCACCGGGGCCTCCAGATGGTAGAAGCAGCGCTCCGTGATCCGGGCGGCGATCTCCGCGCCCGAGCCGAAGAACACCGGGGCCTCGTGGACCACGACCAGACGGCGGGTCTTCTCCACCGACGCCTGGATGGAGTCGAAGTCCAGCGGGGAGACCGAGCGCAGGTCCAGGACCTCCAGGGACTTGCCCTCCTCGGCGGCGGCGTCGGCCACCTCCTGGCAGAGCTTCACCATCGGGCCGTAGGCGACGAGGGTCAGGTCGCTGCCCTCGCGGACCACGCGCGCCTTGTGCAGCGGGTCCGGGATGGCCTCCTTGCTGACCTCGCCCTTGTCCCAGTAGCGGCGCTTCGGCTCGAAGAAGATCACCGGGTCGTCGCTCTGGATGGCCTGCTGCATCATCCAGTAGGCGTCCGACGAGTTCGACGGGGAGACCACCTTCAGGCCCGCCACGTGCGCGAACAGCGACTCCGGGGACTCGGAGTGGTGCTCGACCGCGCCGATGCCGCCGCCGTAGGGGATGCGGACGACGACCGGGAGCTTGACCTTGCCCAGGGAGCGCGCGTGCATCTTCGCCAGCTGGGTGACGATCTGGTCGTAGGCCGGGAAGACGAAGCCGTCGAACTGGATCTCCACGACCGGGCGGTAGCCGCGCAGGGCGAGGCCGATCGCCGTGCCGACGATGCCGGACTCGGCGAGGGGGGTGTCGATCACGCGGCTCTCGCCGAAGTCCTTGTGCAGGCCGTCCGTCACGCGGAAGACGCCGCCGAGTCTGCCGACGTCCTCGCCCATGACGAGGACCTTGGGGTCGGCCTCCAGCGCGGTGCGCAGCGATTCGTTGATCGCCTTCGCGAGCGCCATGGTGGTGGTTGTCGCGGCCGTGGATGTCGCGGCGTTCGGTGTCACGGTGCCGGCCATGTCAGTTACCCCCCTCTTCCTCGGCGAACGACGCCTGGTAGGCGGCGAACTGCGCTCGCTCCTCGTCGACGAGCGTGTGTCCGTCCGCATACGCGTGCTCGAAGATGGCGAAGCGGTCGGGGTCCGGCATGGACCGGACCGCTTCGCGCACTCGCCTGCCCAACGCCTCGCTCTCCGTCTCCAGTTCCGCGAAGAATGCCTCGTCCGTGTGGTTTGAGGCCTCCAGGTACCGGCGAAGGCGCAGGATCGGGTCCTTCGCCTCCCAGGCGGCCCGCTCGTCGTCGTGGCGGTAGCGGGTGGGGTCGTCCGAGGTGGTGTGGGCACCCATGCGGTACGTGTACGCCTCGACCAGGGTCGGGCCCTCGCCGCCGCGGGCGCGCTCCAGCGCCCACTTGGTCACCGCGAGGCAGGCCAGCACGTCGTTGCCGTCGACGCGGACGCCCGGGAAGCCGTAGCCCTGGGCGCGCTGGTAGAGCGGGACGCGGGACTGCTTCTCGGTGGGCTCGGAGATGGCCCACTGGTTGTTCTGGCAGAAGAACACGACGGGGGCGTTGTAGACCGCGGAGAAGGTGAACGACTCGGCGACGTCGCCCTGGCTGGAGGCACCGTCGCCGAAGTAGGCGATCACCGCGCTGTCGGCGCCGTCCTTGGCGATGCCCATCGCGTAGCCCGTGGCGTGCAGGGTCTGCGAGCCGATGACGATCGTGTACAGGTGGAAGTTGTTGCTGTTCGGGTCCCAGCCGCCGTTGTTCACGCCGCGGAACATGCCGAGCAGGTTGGCCGGGTCGACGCCACGGCACCAGGCGACGCCGTGCTCCCGGTAGGTCGGGAAGACGTAGTCGTCCTCGCGGGTGGCGCGGCCGGAGCCGATCTGGGCGGCCTCCTGGCCGAGCAGCGAGGCCCACAGTCCGAGCTCGCCCTGGCGCTGCAGGGAGGTGGCCTCGGCGTCGAAGCGGCGGGTGAGCACCATGTCGCGGTACAGGCCGCGGAGCTCCTGGGGGGTGATGCCGGCGACGTACTTGTCGTAGGCGGCGCTCTTGACGCGCTTGCCCTCGGGCGTCAGCAACTGGACGAGCTCGGGCTCGCCGTCCCGCGCCTTCCTGGCGGTCGCCGACGGCTTTCTGGCGGTCGTGCGCTTGCCGGCCGTGCTTGTACCGGTCGTACCTGCGCTGCGTCGCGGTGTGCGCGCGGCAGTGCTCTCCACGGTCACGTGTGCTCCTCCGTCGGTCCGGCTACCCGGGTTCGCCGGGTGCCAGTGCGGCTCACCTGTGGCCCACGGACGCACGGGGTGGGTGCGGCTCGTTGGGGAACAGGCGTGACAGGTGCCCCGGCGAGCGCCCTGCAAAATGCACGTTACCCAGTGCTCCACATTTCTGTGAAACCCCTCCTGACCTGCGATTTTGCTTGGATATCCAAGTAAATTCGCGAAATCGGGAACAGTTCCTGGTCACAGCCTTGCAGGGGGCCGGAACAACGGCACGTTATCCCGGTGACCCACGTCACGGGAAGAGTCCGCCGACGGCGAGACCACACGTCCTGCCTAACGCCGACCGCACGCGCGAGGACGGAGCCACTTCGGGCACGAACCGTGAACGAAAGCGACTGACTGTGACAACCCGCAGCTCAGAGGCGTCTCTCGTGCCCTAGCATCGGGCAGCGTGCCGCGCTCTTGTGTACCACCCCCCGTGTCCCACGCGCCCCCACTGGGCGCCGTCCTCCGCCAGTACACCGCCGGGTCCGCCCTCACCTGCGAGCCCGTCGACCAGGGACTGCTCAACCGCGGCTACCGCCTGTGCACGACCCGTGGGCGCTACTTCCTCAAGCACCACTTCGACCCGGAGACCGCCGATCCCGCCGCGATCGCCCGCCAGCACCGGGCCACCCAGCGGCTGGCCGACCTGGGCGTCCCGGTGGCCCCGCCGCTGACCGGCCGGGACGGCCGTACGGTCGTCGTCGTCGGCGGCCACACCTACGCCCTGCATCCCTGGATCGACGGCCGCCACCGCCACGGCGGCCAGCTCACCACCGCCCAGTGCGGACGGCTCGGGGCGCTGCTCGGGGTGGTGCACGCGAGCCTGGAGCGCGTGATGCCGACGCAGGCGCGGGCGCGCGTACTGCTGCCGGCACAGGCGACGCGGGTGCGGGCACCCGTGGGCCCAGGAGCCTCAGGGGGTCCCGGGCGACCGGCCGGCGCCCTGCACCCCGCCGCCAGTCCCGACCCCGCCGACACCTTCGCCCTCATCGACCGGCTGCTCGCCCGGGTGCGCCGCCATCACCCCGCCGACGCCTTCGACGAGCTGGCCCGGCACCGGCTCCTGGAGCGGCGGGCGCTGCTGGAGCGGCACGCCGACCGGCGGCCTCCGTGCGGGGGCCCGGTGGGCTGGGTGCACGGGGACTTCCACCCGTTCAACCTGCTCTACAAGGGGGACGCCCCGGCCGCGATCGTCGACTGGGACCGGCTCGGCGTGAAACCCCGCGCGGAGGAGGCGGTACGCGCCGCCGCGATCTTCTTCGTCCTGCCCGTCGGCGCCCTCGACCTGCCGAAGGTACGGGCCTACGCGCGCGCGTACCGGCGGGCGGCCGGGGCCACGCCCTCGCAGCTCGCGGCGGCCGTGCACCGGGTGTGGTGGGAGCGCCTGAACGACTTCTGGATGCTGCGCTGGCACTACGAACGCGGCGACACCCGCGCGGATCCGCAGTTCCCGGCGGCCTCGGCGCTCGCCGTGTGGTGGACGCGGGAGTACGACGCGGTCTGCGACGCGTTCGCGGACTGAGCCGCCCAGTTCGCGGAGTGCCTCGCCCATAGGAAGGCAGTGCCCATCGGATGCCCATCGGAGGGTCCGTCACACAAGCACGCGCGCGTGCGGCCCGTTTCGGGGTCGCACGCGCGCGTGACGGTGTGGGCCGCCGTGGTCAGCCCTCTTCGCCGCCCCCGGTTCCGCCGTTGCCCGTGACGCCCCCGAGGGTGTCAGGGCTCTCATCCACCGGATCGTCCGACGGGGTCACCGGATCCGACGGCGTCACCTCGTCCGTCGGCTCCGAAGGCGTCACCTCGTCCGTCGGCTCCGTGGTCGGGTCCTCCGTCACCGGCTGCGACGGCGTGTAGGACGGCGTGTACGAGGGCGTGTAGCCCGAACCGGACCCCGTGCCCGTGCCGTCGTCCGTGGTCGTGTCGGTGGGCTCGTCGCTCGGGTCGTCGCTCGGCGTCTCGCTGGCCGTCTGCTTGTCGGCGGTCGGCGAGGTGGTCGGCGACTTCGTGGTGCCGGTGCCGCCGCCCTCCCCGGTGCCGCCCTGGAGCGCCAGCGCCACACCCGCCGCTATGGCGACCACCGCGAGCACGGCGAGGATCCACAGCTTGCCGCGGCCGCCGCCCCGGTTGCCGTGCCCCTCGAAGCCGCCGTCGTCCCCGCCGCCGTAGCCGGCGGGCAGGATCTGCTGCGGGATCTGCGTGGTGCCGGAGGCGTCGCCGCCGGCGTGTCCCATCACGGCCGTACCGGCGAGGCCCGCCGCCGGGGCGTGCCGGCCGTCGTGCGTGTCGACGGGGCCGGTGTTCCAGGTGCCGGTGTGGCCGCCCTGCTCGTACAGCATCTGCAGGCCGTACTGGATCAGCCCGCGCATCTCCTCGGCCGTCTGGAACCGGTCGTCCGGCTCCTTGGCGAGCGAGCGCATGACGAGACCGTCGAGCTCCGGCGGGACGGCGTCAGAGACCTCGGACGGGGGCGTCGGGATGTCCTGGACGTGCTGGTAGACGACCGACAGCGGGGTCTCGCCGGTGAACGGCGGACGCAGCGCGAGAAGCTCGTAGAGGAGACAGCCCGTGGCGTACAGGTCGGAGCGGTGGTCGACGGCCTTGCCGAGGGCCTGCTCCGGGGAGAGGTACTGCGGGGTGCCCATGACCATGCCGGTCTGCGTCATCGTCGTGGACGCCCCGTGCAGGGCGCGGGCGATGCCGAAGTCCATCACCTTCACGGCACCGTTGTGCGTGATGATGACGTTGGCGGGCTTGATGTCACGGTGCACGATGCCGTGCTGATGCGAATAGGCGAGCGCCTCCAGGACACCGGAGACGATGATCAGGGCCTGCTCGGGCCCGGGCGCCTCGGCGTTGAGGAGAAGGTCGCGGATCGTCCGTCCTTCGACGATCTCCATCACGATGTACGGCACGGACTGGCCGCCCACGAAGTCCTCGCCGGAGTCGTACACGGCGACGATCGCGTGGTGGTTGAGTCCGGCCACCGACTGGGCCTCGCGCGTGAAGCGGGCCTTGGAGACGGGGTCCTCCGCGAGGTCGGCGCGCAGCAGCTTGACCGCCACGGTGCGCCCCAGGCGCACGTCCTCGGCCGCGAACACCTCGGCCATGCCGCCCCGGCCGAGTCTGCGGGTCAGCCGGTACCGGCCGTCCCCGACTAGCCCGCCGTTACCCCACATTTCCGGCGCATCTGACATCCCGCCGCCAGTCGCCTCGGGGTCGGACGGGCCCTGAGCGCGCTGCTGCTGTGCCATCAGTCCTCGCCGTCGTTTCTGCCCGCGGTGCGCGCGGTGTTGTTACGGTCTCCGTCGGCCACGCTACAGCCTCCGCGCAAGCCGCCGGTCCGGGAAGGCCCCGGGGACCGGTCCGAGACGGACCGGCCATCAAACCCGTACTCCCTGCCGGCGTGCAAATCCTGTGCAGCGGCCGTACGTCCGCTGTAACGCTTGCGCGACGCTTCCTTCGCGTACGGTCACGGAACGGGCACCGAGCTTGACGTGTCAGTGCCCTCGGGCAGACTTGGCCGGGAATAGCGCATTGGATCAACGACTTCTCGGGATCCTGCCGGGATCGACGACTCGGCACAACGGCACGCGCCGGCGCCTGAAAGGCTTTGGGGGACGCAGAACATGAGCCAGGACGCCGCGAACGGCCGGTATGCGGGGCGGGCGCTGGCCGGTGGCCGCTATCAGCTGCGCGACTTGCTCGGCGAGGGCGGCATGGCCTCGGTCCACCTCGCGTACGACGCCGTGCTCGACCGTCAGGTCGCGGTCAAGACCCTGCACACCGAACTGGGCCGGGAGCAGGCCTTCCGCGAGCGTTTCCGCCGCGAGGCCCAGGCCGTGGCCAAGCTCACGCACACCAACATCGTCTCGGTCTTCGACACCGGCGAGGACGCGCTGGACGGCACGACGATGCCGTACATCGTCATGGAGTACATCGAGGGCCGCCCGCTGGGCTCGGTGCTCGACGAGGACGTACGGCAGTTCGGCGCGATGCCCGCCGACAAGGCGCTGAAGATCACCGCGGACGTACTGGCGGCGCTGGAGATCAGCCACGAGATGGGGCTGGTCCACCGGGACATCAAGCCGGGCAACGTGATGATGACCAAGCGCGGTGTCATCAAGGTGATGGACTTCGGCATCGCGCGCGCCATGCAGTCCGGGGTCACCTCGATGACGCAGACCGGCATGGTCGTCGGCACCCCGCAGTACCTCTCGCCGGAGCAGGCGCTGGGGCGCGGGGTGGACGCCCGCTCCGACCTCTACTCGGTCGGCATCATGCTGTTCCAGCTGGTCACCGGGCGGCTGCCGTTCGACGCGGACTCGCCGCTGGCGATCGCGTACGCGCACGTGCAGGAGGAGCCGGTCGCTCCGTCGTCGATCAACCGCGCGCTGCCGCCTGCCGTGGACGCGCTGGTCGCCCGCGCGCTGAAGAAGAACCCGAACGAGCGTTTCCCGAGCGCCGAGTCCATGCGTGACGAGTGCCTGCGCGTGGCGTCCTCGTTCCAGTCCACCGCCCCGAGCATCGTCCCCGGCGCCCAGACCCCGAGCGGCGCGGGCGTCGGCTCCGCGGTGTTCCCGCCGGTCGACCAG
This sequence comes from Streptomyces sp. NPDC003011, assembly GCF_053591515.1. NCBI lineage: Bacteria > Bacillati > Actinomycetota > Actinomycetes > Kitasatosporales > Streptomycetaceae > Streptomyces > Streptomyces sp. NPDC003011. The sequence continues at coordinate 60,733 of NZ_JBSFTY010000009.1, read as the reverse complement.
ACGCCGCCCCCGCCCCACGGCAGCGTCCAGACGCCCTACCAGCCGGCCCCGAACCCCTACGGCACGCCGGCTCCGTCGGCGCCTTCCCCGGCGTACGGCTACCCGCAGCAGCCGGGCTACCAGACATCGGGCCCGGCCGCGTACGCGCCGCAGCAGCACGGGGCGAACCCGCCGCCGTACACCATCGCGCCCCAGTACGCGGCCGCGAACTCCGGCGGTGGCGGTGGCGGTGGCGGTGGCAAGGGCAGCAAGCCGGTGATCATCGGCTCGATCGTCGTCTCGGTCGTCGCGGTGGGCGGGCTGCTCGCGGCGTTGCTGATGAACGGCGGCAGCGGCGACGAAGCGGGCGGGGACGGCAGCGCCAGCCCCTCGGTCTCGGCGAGCAAGGCGGCGGGCTACCGCGGGCCGGACACGACAAGGACGATCGAGAAGACCGAGTGCACCGAGCCGGAGGAGTCGAGCAGCGACCCCGACCAGGTGAGGATGCCGAACTTCCAGTACAAGAACTGGGACTCGGTCCTCGAGTGCCTCCAGGCCGCCGGCTGGAACTACAGCACCAACAAGATGGACGAGAACACCTGGGGCGACGGCACCGTGCTGAAGCAGTTCCCCGAGGCGAACACCGACTTCGACCCGAAGGATCCGCCGAAGATGCAGTTCGACGTCTCCACGGGCAGTCCCGCGTGATCCCTGGGACGTCGTGATCCCTGGGGAGCAGGGCGCGACGCGCGGGGGCCCGGCAGCACTGGCTGCCGGGCCCCCGCGCGCTTGTCGGACCTAGAGGTACGGACCTCCCGAACGGCCGCCCGCGCGCGGGTCGTCACCGTCCTCCTGGCCGCCGATGCCGGGCGGAAGGGCGCGGCGCATCTGTTCGAGCTGGGCCCGCGCGGCCATCTGCTGGGCGAACAGGGTGGTCTGGATCCCGTGGAAGAGACCTTCCAGCCAGCCGACCAACTGGGCCTGCGCGATACGCAGCTCCGCGTCGCTCGGAGTCGTGTCATCCGTGAAGGGGAGGGAGATCCGTTCCAGCTCCTCGACGAGCTCGGGAGCCAGGCCGTCCTCCAGTTCCTTCACCGAGCTGGCGTGGATCTCCTTCAACCGCACCCGGCTCGCCTCGTCCAGGGGAGCCGCGCGGACTTCCTCCAGCAGCTGCTTGATCATGCTCCCGATCCGCATGACCTTCGCCGGCTGCTCGACCATCTCCGTCACCGGAACCTCGCGGGAGTCCTCGTCTCCTTCGCCGCCGAGAGCCATCCCGTCCTGACCCACGACCAGGATGTGCGGCTTCTCCGTCGACCGTTCGTTCCTCGGCATCTCCATGCCGCCATTCTCTCGCACCGCTCTGCCTCACCACCGTGGTGCCCCCGTTAAGGGCTGATCCACCGTCCACGCACCCCGTCGGCCCTCCGGCCCAACCCGGAATGCCGGGGCGGTGAGCAAATGTCAGGCTTGCTCCGTGACTCCATGGGCGCGGGCGACGGTACTGCTCATCGTGGCGGGGGCGGGCGGGGTGGTGTCCCCGTACGGGGGCGCCTCCGCGTACGGGGCCGGGTCGGCGGGCGCAGACTCGTCCGCGTACGGGGCCGGGAATGTGAGCGGCGCCGAGCCGTCTCCTGCCGTCACCGCGGAGGGGGCCGCCTCCGTCTCACCCTCGGGTCCGGTGCCTCCCCACGGTCCGCTGCGCGCCTCTGCCAGCGCCTCGGCCAGCGCCTCGACCTCCGCCTCGGCCACCGCCTCGGCCACCGCCTCGGCCTCCCCCTCCGTCGCCCCCTCCCCGGCCGCCGCCGCGCCCTCGCGGGCCGGGAGCCGGGCAGGGGAGGGGCGGCAGCGGCCGGGGCGGCCGGACCCGGCGGAGTCGGAACCGGCGCCGGAGGAAGAGAACGTCCTGGACGTCGACGACGGCGTGGACGGCGGCGTGGACGGCGACCTCGACGGCCGGGCGGACGGCGCCGTCACCGCCGTACCGCAGGCACCGCGGGATCCCGCCCTCATGCCGTCCGCGCCGCCGCGGGGCGGGCAGCGGGCCGCCGAGCCGCGACTGCCCATCCTGCCGCTCGGCAGCGGACTGATCCTCGTGGGGCTCGGCCTGGGCCTCGCGTTCGTCGCGCTCCGGGTGCGGCGGGGAGCCCCCTGAGGCGGGCCGGCCGTGCCCTACGGGGTGACGAGCAGGACCTTCCCGATGTGGCCGCTCTCCTCCACCACCCGGTGTGCGGTGGCCGCGTCGCTCATCGGGACCTCGCGGTCGACGACCGGACGGACGTGACCGGCCTCCAGCAGCGGCCAGACGTGCTCGCGCACCGCCGCCACGATCGTCGCCTTCTCGCCGAGCGGGCGGGCCCGGAGCGAGGTCGCGCTGATCGCGGCCCGCTTGTTGAGGAGCGTGGCGATGTTCAGCTCGCCCTTGACGCCGCCCTGCATCCCGATGATCGCGAGGCGGCCGTTGACGGCGAGGGCCTGCACGTTGCGGTCGAGGTACTTGGCGCCCATGTTGTCGAGGATGACGTCCGCGCCCGCGCCGCCGGTGGCGTTCCTGATCTCCTCGACGAAGTCCTGGTCCCGGTAGTTGATCAGGATGTCGGCACCCAGTTCGGCACAGCGGTCCAGCTTCTCCCGCGTGCCGGCGGTGACGGCGACCCTGGCGCCGACGGCCTTGGCGAGCTGGATCGCCATCGTGCCGATGCCGCTGGAGCCGCCGTGCACCAGCAGCGTCTCGTCGGGGCGGAGGTGGGCGACCATGAAGACGTTCGACCAGACCGTGCAGACCACCTCGGGCAGCGCCGCGGCCTGCCTGAGTTCGATCCCCTCCGGCACCGGCAGCAGCTGGCCGGCCGGGACCGGGACCTTCTGCGCGTAGCCGCCGCCCGCGAGCAGGGCGCACACCTCGTCGCCGACGGACCAGCCGGAGACGTCCGGTCCGAGCGCGGCGATCCGCCCGGAGCACTCCAGGCCGGGGTAGGGGGAGGCGCCGGGCGGCGGGTCGTAGAAGCCCTGCCGCTGGAGGATGTCGGCACGGTTGACGGCGCCGGCCGTCACCTCGACCAGCACCTCGCCCTCGCCGGGCACGGGATCCGGGACCTCGTCCCACACCAGCGCCTCGGGCCCACCAGGTTCGGGAATCGTGATCGCATACATGAAAGGGACGCTACCCGCCGGTCCCCCGTGCGATGTTCGTCGGTCACCGGTCCGGGCCTGGCTCGGTCCACGGGCCGAGCCTCCCCCGGTCTCCGGGCGGGCCCTCTCCCGGCCACGGTCCGAGCGTTCCCCGGTCTTTGGGCGGAGGGCTCCGTCCCAGGTCGTCCCTCCCAGGTCGTCCCTCCCTCCGCCCTTGGACCGATCCGTGAAAAATCGTTGTGCGCGACCGATGAGTTTGCGCGACGGTAAAGGTCTTCCCATGCGTCACCCAAGAACGCGGAAGGACACCCACCATGAGCCAGCACACGTCCGGCCTGGCCATCGAGACCGAAGGCCTGGTGAAGACGTTCGGCGAGACACGGGCCGTCGACGGAGTCGACCTCGCGGTGCCGGCCGGCACGGTCTACGGCGTCCTCGGCCCGAACGGCGCCGGCAAGACGACCACGGTGAAGATGCTCGCCACGCTGCTCCGGCCGGACGGCGGCCAGGCCCACGTCTTCGGCCACGACGTCGTCCGCGAGGCCGACGAGGTCCGCGGCCGGGTCAGCCTCACCGGCCAGTACGCGTCCGTGGACGAGGACCTCACCGGCACCGAGAACCTGATCCTGCTGGGCCGCCTCCTCGGCCAGGACAAGAAGGCCGCCCGGGAGCGCTCCGGGCAGCTGCTGGAGGCCTTCGGCCTCACCGACGCGGCCGGAAAGCAGGTCAAGCACTACTCCGGCGGCATGCGGCGCCGGATCGACATCGCCGCCTCCATCCTCAACACGCCCGACCTGCTCTTCCTCGACGAGCCGACGACCGGCCTCGACCCGCGCAGCCGCAACCAGGTGTGGGACATCGTGCGCGCGGTCGTCGCCCAGGGCACCACCGTGCTGCTGACCACGCAGTATCTCGACGAGGCCGACCAGCTGGCGTCCCGGATCGCCGTCATCGACCAGGGCAAGGTGATCGCCGAGGGGACGAAGGGCGAGCTGAAGGCCTCGGTGGGCGCCGGGTCCGTCCATCTGCGGCTGCGTGATCCGGCGCAGCGACCGCAGGCCCAGGAGGTGCTGCGGCTGACCTTGGACGCGGACGTGCAACTGGAGCCCGACCCGGTGGCGCTGACGGCCCGCGTCGGGGGCGGGGCGGCCAACGGGCAGGGCGCGGCCGAGCAGGCGGCCCGGGCGCTCGCCGAGCTGGCCCGCGGCGGCATCACCGTCGACAACTTCTCGCTGGGGCAGCCCAGCCTGGACGAGGTCTTCCTCGCCCTCACCGGACATGACACGAAGGTCAACGAGACGACGAGCGAGGCGGCAGCATGAGCACCGCGACCACCACCGACACCAAGGACCTCGCCCCGGTCAGCGCCGAGTCGCTCGCCGCGCTGCTCGTCGCCGGGGAGCGCCCGCCGCGCCCCAGCGCGCTGTCGGCCTCGCTGACCTTCGGCTGGCGGGCCATGCTCAAGATCAAGCACGTGCCGGAGCAGCTCTTCGACGTCACGGCCTTCCCGATCATGATGGTGCTGATGTACACGTACCTGTTCGGGGGCGCCCTGGCCGGGTCCCCGAGGGAGTACATCCAGTTCCTGCTGCCGGGCATCCTGGTGATGTCGGTCGTGATGATCACGATGTACACCGGCATCTCGGTCAACACGGACATCGAGAAGGGTGTCTTCGACCGGTTCCGCACACTGCCGATCTGGCGGCCGTCGGTGATGGTCGGCTATCTCCTCGGCGACGCCCTGCGCTACACGATCGCGTCCGTGGTGATGCTCACCGTCGGTCTGATCCTCGGCTACCGCCCGGACGGCGGGGTCGGCGGCGTCCTCGCCGGGATCGCCCTGCTGGTCGTCTTCTCGTTCGCGTTCTCGTGGATCTGGACGATGTTCGGGCTGATGCTGCGCACCGAGAAGTCGGTGATGGGCGTCTCCATGATGGTGATCTTCCCGCTCACCTTCCTGTCCAACGTGTTCGTCGACCCGAAGACCATGCCGGGCTGGCTGCAGGCCTTCGTCAACAACAGCCCGGTGACCCATCTGGCGTCGGCGGTGCGCGGTCTGATGGGGGGCGACTGGCCGGCCGGCGAGGTCGCCTGGTCGCTGGGCTGGGCGGCCCTGTTCGTGCTGGTCTTCGGGCCGATCACGATGCGGCTGTACAACCGCAAGTAGCCGGTCCCCCGAGGCTGACGGTCGTCGTCCGTCAGTCCTGGGGAAGCGGGCGGACGTCGGGTGCGATCTGGGTGCCCGGCGTCACCCGCACGATCGTGATCAACCGGTCCGTCAGCTCCAGCGTTCCGACGGCCGCGTCGTCGTATCCGAGCACCCGGTGCCCGCGTACGACGCTCACCACCAGGTCGTCCGTCTCCCGCGGGCTCTTTCCCACCTCGGCCTTTATGACCGGCCGTTCGACGATGTCGAGCCCGCTGCCCTGATGGATCAGGTCCTCCATGACCATGCCGGCCGCGGGGCTGAGCACGGACAGGCCGAGGAGCCGTCCGGCGGCGCTGGCGCTGGTGATCACCGCGTCGGCGCCGGACTGCTTCAGCAGCGGCGCGTTCTCCTCCTCCCGCACGGCGGCCACGATCTTCGCGCCCTTGTTGAGCTGCCGGGCCGTCAGCGTCACGAGGACGGCCGTGTCGTCGCGCTGGGTGGCGATGATGATCTTCCGGGCCCGGTGCACCTCGGCGCGCTTGAGCACGTCGCTGCGCGTGGCGTCCCCCATGACTCCGGCGTAGCCCTCCGCGGTCGCCGCGTCGATCACCTTGGAGCTCGGGTCGACCACGACGACCTGCTCCTTCTTCAGCCCGGTCGCGCAGACGGTCTGGATCGCCGACCGTCCCTTGGTGCCGAAGCCGATGACGACGGTGTGGTCGCGCAAGGTGGACCTCCAGCGGTTGAGCCGCCATTCCTCCCGGGTGCGTTCGGTGAGGACTTCGAGCGTGGTGCCGACCAGGATGATCAGGAACAGCACGCGCAGCGGTGTGACGACGAAGATGTTGACGAGCCGGGCGGCGTCGCTGACCGGCGTGATGTCGCCGTAGCCGGTGGTGGAGAGGGTGACGGTCGCGTAGTACCAGGCGTCCAGGAAGTCCACGGAGCGGTCGGAGTTGTCGTTGTAGCCGTCGCGGTCGGCGTAGACGATCAGGGCGGTCGCCACGAGCACCAGCAGCGCCATGAGCACCCGCCTGGCGACCTGGCGGAAGGGATGCTCCACCACTTTGCGTGGAAGCTTCACCCGATGGGTCACCAGATGTTCGTCCGCCTGGCGGGCGATCGCGTCCTGGCCCGGAAGTTTCACGTGAAACACACCCCGATTCCCGCGCTCGCCCACGGCAGGTCGAGAAGTTCCGTCTCCTGACCGGCGCGGGTGCCGCCCGGCGGCACGACGGCCAGCGCATCGGCCACCGCGATCCCCCGCAGCATCGCCGGACCGTTGTAGTGCAGCGGCACGGCCCGGTCACCGCGCAGCACGACGGGGATGAGCCGGGTGTCGTACGGATGCCCGTGCGCCTCGTCCTGCAACGGCAGCGTGTACGGCTCCGGGGCGGGGCGTGCCGCGAGGGTCCGCAGCAACGGCTCGGCCAGCGTCAGCAGGCCGGAGACGGCCGCCAGGGGGTTGCCGGGCAGACCGACGAGGTGCTGGTCCTCCCTGACGCGGGCCAGCAGCATGGGGTGGCCGGGGCGCACCTGCACGCCGTCCACCAGAAGCTCGGCGCCGATGCGGCGCAGGGTGGGGTGGACGTGGTCGACGGGGCCCGCGGCGGTACCGCCGGTGGTGACGATCAGGTCGGCGTCGGAGGTGGTGATCGCCTGGTGCAGGGCGTCGGCGTCGTCGCCGAGCCGGCGTACGGCGGTCACCTCGGCGCCGAGCGCGCGCAGCCAGGGCGGGAGCATCGGACCGAGCGCGTCGCGGATCAGCCCGTCGTGCGGGGTGCCCCCGGTGAGCAACTCGTCGCCCAGGACGAGCACGTCGACACGGGCGCGGGGCACGACGCCGAGCGTGTCGTACCCGGCGGCGGCGGCGAGACCCAGTACGGGCGGGGTGACGAGGGTGCCCGCCGGCAGGAGTTCGTCGCCGGTACGGCACTCCTGTCCGCGTGGGCGGATGTCCTGGCCGTGGACCACCTCGCGGGTGGCGTGCAGGTGGCCCTTGTCGTCGGTGCGGCCGTGCTCGCTGCGCAGGACGGCGGTGGTGTCGGCCGGGACACGGGCGCCGGTGGCGATCCGGACGGCCTCGCCGTCGGTGAGGGGCTCGGGCTCGGCGTGCCCGGCCAGGATTCCCTCGTCCCGTACCTCCCAGGGGCCGGGGCCGGCGACCGCCCAGCCGTCCATCGCGGAGGTGTCGAAGGAGGGGAGGTCGGTGAGGGCGGGGACGGGGACGGCGAGGGTGCGGCCGAGGGCGGTGTCGAGGGTCGTGGAGACGGGGGCGCGGCGGGCGCCGGGGCGGGGGGCGCGGGCGGCGAGCGCGCGGGCCTCGGGCCAGGGAGTGGCCCGGTGGCGGGAGTCCGGCGGGGCGGCCGGGGCGGGAGGGGCTCCGCTCCGGTCGCCTCGCCGGGCGGGCGCGGGTACGTCGTGACCGGTGGTACGGCCGTCGTCCTTCACGAGGGCGAGCACCTCCTCGACGTCGAGATCCTCGGCGTCCTCGCCGGTGCGGGTGGCGCGGGCGGTCATCCGGCGTCCGGGCGGGGGGCGGGGGTGGCCTCGGGGGCCGCGTCGGGCTGGGCGGCGGTGGCCTCGTCCGCCCAGCGCAGGGCGAGGGCGGCGGCCTTGCGGGACGCCTCGGCCACCGCCTGCGGCCCGCCTCCGGCCTGCGCGGCCGCGTAGCCGACGAGGAAGGTGGTCAGCGGGGCCGCGGGCCGTGCGACCCCGTGGGCGGCGTCGCGGGCGAGGTCGAGCAGGACGCTGATGTCGACGTCCAGGTCGATGCCCAGCTCGTCCTTGGCTGCGGTGATCCATTCATCCAACACGTGCCCATGCTCCCTGATCCGTGCCCTGGCGGTGGCGATGTCGTCCCAGGTGTCGCAGTCGAAGGACGCCACGGGGTCGGGGACGCGGGTGAGACCGAGCCCCGCGGTCAGCCGGCGCAGAGGCAGCCCGGTGAGGCCGCCGCCCGCGGTGGAGCCGCTGGTGGACGCCGCGCCGGCCAGCACGGTCAGTTCCCGGCGCAGCGCGTTCGCGCGGTACGCGGCCACCAGCGGCTGGTCGCGGCCGTCGGCGTCCGTGAGCAGTACGCCCTCGGCTGTGCCGGTGCGCAGGGCGCTCAGCAGCCGCCCTACCGTCTCCGCGGTGAGGAACGGCAGGTCGGCGGAGAGGACGACGACGTCCTGGGCCGTGGTGTGGCGCAGGCCCGCGTCGAGTGCGGCCACCGGTCCGCCGCCGGGGGGCCTCTCGCGCGTCCAGGTCACGGGCCGCGCGGTCGGCCTCGGCTCGGCGACGACGACGGTGGTGCGCGCGTCGGCGCAGGCGCCGAGCACCCGGTCGAGCAGGGCGCGCCCGCCCACGCGTACCCCGGGCTTGTCCGCGCCGCCGAGCCGCTTGGCGGCACCACCGGCGAGCACGACGGCGTCGTACGCGGTGTACTCGGCGTCCGGGGAAGGCTCGTTGGCGGTCACCCCCTGAGTATGCGGGCCGCCGCGATCACAGGGAACGTGGGGACGCGGGCCAATCAGGGGGAGATCGCGGCGCGGTCAGAGGGTGCGCAGCAGGACCGCCGGCTGTTCCACGCAATCCGCTACATACCGCAGGAAGCCGCCTGCTGTGCCGCCGTCGCAGACCCGGTGGTCGAAGGTGAGCGAGAGCTGGACGACCTGACGCACCGCCAGCTCGCCCTCGTGCACCCAGGGCTTGGGCACGATGCGGCCGACGCCGAGCATGGCCGCCTCGGGGTGGTTGATGATCGGCGTGGAGCCGTCGACGCCGAACACTCCGTAGTTGTTCACCGTGAAGGTGCCGCCGGTGACGTCCGCGGGGGTGAGGGTGCCCGCGCGGGCCGCTTCGGTCAGCCGGGCGAACTCCGCGGTCAGCGCCTCGGTGTCGCGCGTGTGCGCGTCCCGGACGACGGGGACGACGAGACCCCGCTCGGTCTGCGCGGCGAAACCGAGGTGGACCTGGTCGAGCCGGACGACCTCCCGTGCCTCCAGGTCCACCCTGGAGTTGAGTTCGGGGTGGCGGGCCAGGGCCGCGGTGCAGATGCGGGCCAGCAGGGCGAGGACGGAGATCTTCGGCCCGCCCGCGGCGTTCATCGCCGTACGCGCCCGCATGAGCTCCGTGGCGTCGGCGTCCACCCAGCAGGTGGCGTCGGGGATCTCCCGGCGGCTGCGGGAGAGCTTGTCGGCGACGGCGCCCCGGATGCCCTTGAGGGGGACGCGGGTGCTGGCGGGTGCGGTGGCGGGGGCCGGGACGGCGGCACCGGTGGGGGCCGGCGTCACGCCGGTGTGCGGCCCGGCGGACGGGACGGTCGTACGCCGGGCCGCGGCGGCCCGCAGCGCGTACTCCACGTCCGCCCGCAGGATCAGTCCGTCGGGCCCGGAGCCGGTCAGCTCGCGCAGATCGAGACCGTTCTCCCGGGCCAGCCTGCGCACGAGGGGGGAGATCACCGGAACGGGGCCGTCCGCCACGTCGGCCGTCGTGACCTGGTCATGCGCCGCGCCGGGCGTACGGACCTGCCCGTTCGCGGCCCCGGCCGCCGGAACGGCCGGCGTCGGCTGTCCCGGGCGGACCCGCGGGCGCCGCGCCGGCGCCTTCGAGGTGCCGTAGCCCACCAGCACGTTCCCGGAGCCCTCGGTCTGGCCGGCGGGGGCCGACGCGCCCACGGCCACCGTGATCAGCGGCGCCCCGACGGGCAGTTCCGTGCCCTCGTCGCCGAAGCGGGCGGTGACGACGCCGCCGTAGGGGCACGGCACCTCGACCATCGCCTTGGCCGTCTCGACCTCGACGACCGGCTGGTCGACGGCGACGAGGTCGCCCACCTCCACCAGCCACCGGACGATCTCCGCTTCGGTGAGCCCCTCCCCGAGGTCGGGGAGCCTGAACTCCAGGCTGTGCATGTCAGACGCGTGTGCCATCAGCTCTCGGCCTCCCACTGCAGACGCCCCACGGCGTCCAGGATCCGGTCCACGCCGGGCAGGTGGTGACGCTCCAGCATCGGCGGCGGGTAGGGGATGTCGAACCCGGCCACGCGCAGCACCGGCGCCTCCAGGTGGTGGAAGCAGCGCTCCGTGACACGGGAGGCGATCTCCCCGCCCGGGCCGCCGAACCCGCCCGACTCGTGCACGACGACCGCTCGCCCGGTCCGCCGTACCGAGGCGCAGACCGTCTCGTCGTCGAACGGCACCAGGGAGCGCAGATCGACGACTTCGAGGTCCCAGCCCTCGTCCCGGGCCGCCTCGGCGGCTTCGAGGCAGACGGGTACGGACGGCCCGTACGTGATGAGCGTGGCGCTCCGGCCCGAGCGCCGCACCACCGCGCGGCCGATCGGTTCAACGGCCGGCGGCTCCTCGGGGTTCCAGGAGTCCTTCGACCAGTACAGGCGCTTGGGCTCCAGGAAGACGACCGGGTCGTCGGAGGCGATGGCGGCGCGCAGCAGCCCGTAGGCGTCGGCGACGGTCGCGGGCGTGACGACGTGGAGCCCCGGAGTCGCCATGTAGTACGCCTCGGAGGAGTCGCTGTGGTGCTCGACGCCGCCGATGCCGCCGCCGTAGGGGACACGGATGGTCAGCGGGAGCGGCAGCGCGCCGCGGGTGCGGTTGCGCATGCGGGACACGTGCGAGATCAGCTGCTCGAACGCCGGGTAGGCGAACGCGTCGAACTGCATCTCCACGACCGGGCGCAGCCCGTACATCGCCATGCCGACGGCCGTGCCGAGGATGCCCGCCTCGGCCAGCGGGGTGTCCGTGCAGCGGTCCTCGCCGAACTCCTCGGCGAGCCCGTCGGTGACCCGGAAGACCCCGCCGAGCGCGCCGACGTCCTCGCCCATGACGTGCACGGCCGGGTCGGCGGCCATCGCGTCCCGCATCGCGCGCGTGAGGGCCTGCGCCATGGTGGCCGGCTTGAGGGCGACGGTGGTCATCGGTGCGACCCTTCCCGGCCGGCCGCCAGCTCGGCCCGCAGCTGGGTCTCCTGCTCGCGCAGCTGCGGGGTGGGCTCGGCGTAGACATGGGCGAACAGGTCCATGGGGTCGAGCACCGGGTCCTGGTTCATGCGCGTGCGCAGGTCGGCGGCCATGGCCTCGGCGGCGTCACGGGCGGCCCGCCTGCCGTCCTCGTCGAGGAGGCCGCGTTCGGTCAGTTCGTGCTCCAGGAGCGCGATCGGGTCGTGTCCGCGCCAGGTCTCGACCTCGGCGTCCTGCCGGTAGCGGGTGGCGTCGTCGGCGTTGGTGTGCGCGTCGACGCGGTAGGTGATCGCCTCGACGAGCGTCGGGCCGCCTCCCGCGCGCGCGTGCCGTACGGCGTCGGCGAGGACCTCGTGCACGGCGGCGGCGTCGTTGCCGTCCACCAGGCGGCCGGGCATCCCGTAGCCGACGGCCTTGTGGGCCAGCGACGGGGCCGCGGTCTGCTTGGCGAGCGGGACGGAGATGGCGAAGCCGTTGTTCTGCACCAGGAAGACGACCGGAGCCTGCCACACGGCGGCGAAGTTCAGCGCCTCGTGGAAGTCGCCCTCGCTGGTGCCGCCGTCGCCGACCATGGCCAGCGCGACCACGTCGTCGCCCTTGAGGCGGGCGGCGTGCGCGAGACCGACGGCGTGCGGCAGCTGGGTGGCGAGCGGGGTGCACAGGGGAGCCACGCGGTGCTCGCGCGGGTCGTAGCCGGTGTGCCAGTCGCCGCGCAGCAGGGTGAGGGCCTGGACGGGGTCCACACCGCGGGCCACGGCGGCCAGCGTGTCGCGGTAGCTGGGGAAGAGCCAGTCCTGTTCCTGGAGGACCAGCGCGGCGGCGACCTCACAGGCCTCCTGGCCGGTACTGGAGGGGTAGACGGCGAGACGGCCCTGCTTGGTGAGGGCGGTGGCCTGCGCGTTGTAGCGGCGGCCCCGCACGAGCTCGGCGTACAGCCTGCGCAGCAGCCCCGGGTCGGCCTCCCGGGCCGTCTCCGTGCCGAGGACGCGGTACGGCTCCGCGTCGGGCAGCAGCGGCGCGGGGTCCGTACGGGGCTGCCAGGCGGGCGGCGGCGACGGCCGGTACGCGCCCCGCTGCTCCATGACCGTCATAGCGGCACCTCCTCGTGGGAGCGGCTTCAGGCGCGTCACGGGTGTGATGCGCCTCACCTACCGATTGTTCGGTCGTCGGCACATTTTGGCTACAGGGCCCCTCAGGCTGTGGACAAACGGTTCTCCACAGCCTGAGATGGACGCAGGACGTCCATGGGAGAGAGGCGGGGGGACATGGCATCTGAACAAATGGCCGCGAGCCCGGAAGGCAGCGGCCCCCTGCCACCCGCCCGTCCGCTCGACGCCATCGATCTCGACATCCTCCAGATGCTCCAGGCGGACGGCCGCGCGTCGATACGGTCGGTCGCCGAACGCGTCCATGTCTCGCGCGCCAACGCCTACGCGCGGATCAACCGCCTCATCGAGGACGGTGTCATCCGCGGCTTCGGGGCCCGCGTCAACCATGAACGCGCGGGCCAGGGCACCTCGGCGTACATCACCCTGAAGATCGTCCAGAACTCGTGGCGGACCGTGCGCGAGCAGCTCAGACAGCTTCCCGGGGCCTCGCACATCGCTCTGGTGGGCGGCGACTTCGACGTCCTGCTCCTGGTGCACACGTCCGACAACCGGGCGCTGCGCGAGCTCGTGCTGACCCGGCTCCAGGCGATCCCCGAGGTGCTCAGCACGCGCACCCTGCTGGTGTTCGAGGAGGAGGACCTGGAGCCGCAGGGCTGAGCCGAACCGTGTGGAGCCGCGGGGCTTGGGTTCAGCCGGCCTGCCGCAGCCCGCCGAAGACCAGCTGGACCACCGCGTCGGCGACCTCGCGCTCGTTCATGCCCCGGCCGTCCGGCCGGTACCACTCCACGATCGAGTTGATCATCCCGAAGACCAGCCGGGTCGCGAGCCGCACCTCCACGTCACCGCGGACGTCCCCGTCCGCGGCCGCCGCCTTCAGCAGCTCGGCGACCCGGTGGTCGAAGTCGCGGCGCCGCTCCAGAGCCCACCGCTCGGTGCCGGTGTTGCCGCGCACCCGCAGCAGCAGGGTGACGTACGGCAGTTCGGCGATGAGCACCTCGACCATGCGCCGGACGACGTACTCCAGGCGCTCGGCGGCGCGGCCCACGCGCGCGTGCTCCTCGTCGAGGATCCCGAAGAGACCGTCCAGTGCCCGGCTCACGGCCCGGCGCAGCAGTTCCTCCTTGCCGGTGACGTGGTGGTATATCGACGACTTGGAGATTCCGGCCGCCTTGGAGAGGTGCTCCATGGACGTGCCGTCGTAGCCGCGTTCGATGAAGACCTGGACGGCGACGGACAGCAGCGTCTCCGGGGTGTACGTGTCGCGCTTGGGCGTGCTCATGAGGTGCTGCCCTCCCGCTTGTCGGTGGCGTACGCGTGGCGGTACAGCGCGAGGGACGGCGCGTAGCGTCCCGAGGGATCGCGCAGGTGCAGGTCGTCGAGGAGGGAGTAGGCCCAGTTGCGGCCGAGCCGGCGGCTCCACTCGAAGGGGCCCAGGGGGTAGTTCACCCCGAGCCTCATCGCGGTGTCCACGTCCTCCTCGGTGGCCACGCCCTTGGCGACGGCGTCGTGCGCGAGGTCGACGATCCGGGCGACCGTACGGGCGACGATCATGCCGGGAACGTCACCGATGACGCTGACCTGCTTGCCGAGCGCCTGGAAGAGGCCGGTGGCCTCGGCGAGGGTCTGCTGTGAGGTGTCCTGGGAGGCGGACAGGGCCATGCGGCCGGCCTTGCGGTAGTCGAGTGCGAGGTCGAAGTAGACGACGTCCCGGAACTCGACGGAGGTCTGACCGTCGGCGAGGGCCAGCTGGCCGCCGCTGGGCAGCACCAGGCGGGTGCCGTGGTCCTCGTCCTCCTCGCGGACCTGGATGCCCGCCTCACGGATCAGCGGGACCAGCTCGCAGGCCGGGCCGAGGTCCCCCTCGACGACGACGTACGCGGGCGGCTGGGCCGGCTCGGCGGTGTGCGGCTCGGCGCGGTCGGCGCCGTCACGGTAGTCGTACCAGCCCTGCCCGGTCTTGCGGCCGAGCCGGCCCGACTCGACCAGGCGCTGCTGGGCGAGCGACGGCGCGAAGCGCACGTCCTGGAAGAAGGACCGCCACACGGAGTGCGTGACGGACTCGTTGACGTCCTGCCCGATCAGGTCGGTCAGTTCGAAGGCGCCCATCTTGAAGCCGCCGCACTCGCGCAGGACCGCGTCGATGGTCGCCGGGTCGGCGCCCTGGGCCTCGTACACCGCGAAGGCCTCGGCGTAGAAGGGCCGGGCGATGCGGTTGACGATGAACCCGGGGGTGTCGGCGCAGGCGACCGGGGTCTTGCCCCAGGCGCGGGCCATCTCGTACGCGCGCGTGGTCGACGTGACGTCCGTGGCGGACCCGGAGACGACCTCCACGAGCGGGAGCACCGGCGCGGGATTGAAGAAGTGCAGGCCCACGAGGCGGCCCGGGTCGCGCAGGGCGCCGCCGATGGCCGTCACCGACAGGGACGAGGTGTTGGTGGCGAGCAGGCAGTCCTCGTCGACCACGCTCTCCAGCTCACGGAAGAGCTCCTGCTTGACGTCCAGGCGCTCCAGAACGGCCTCGACGACCAGGGCGCAGTCCGCGAGGTCGGTGACGCGCTCGGCGGGCAGCAGGCGGGTGCGGGCGGAGTCCCGGTCGGCCGCGCTGAGACGCTCCTTCTCGACGAGCCGGTCGAGGCGCGCGCCGATCGCGTCGGCCGCCTCCCGCGCACGGCCGGGGACGGCGTCGTACAGCCGTACGGAGTGGCCCGCGACCAGCGCCACCTGGGCGATGCCCTGGCCCATGGTGCCGGTGCCGACGACGGCCACGGGGCTGCTGAGGTCGAGTGCTGTCATGTGCGCGATCCTCCCGCACGGGGTTTTCCACAGATGCGGCGGACCCCCTTGTACCGACCGATCGTTCGGTTACTCTAACTCTGAGCGCCCGCCCGTCGCCCGCCACCGCCCTGAACGACGCGCTTCGCGCCGCAGCGCTCCCTCATCCGCCCCAGATTCTTCCCAGGTCATGAGCTCGACGACGAGTTCAAGAGACGAGGAGTTGGTCCCGCAATGGCCGCCGAACTCACCGCGCACGATCTGATCGCCAAGCACCGGCCCACCCTCGACCAGGCGCTGGAAGCGATCCGCACGCGCGCGTACTGGTCCCCGCACCCCGAGCACCCCAAGGCCTACGGCGAGAACGGCAGCCTGGACATGGCGGCGGGCAAGGCCGCCTTCGACGCCCTGCTGGGCACCCGCCTCGACCTCGGTCAGCCCGGCACCGACGACTGGGTGGGCGGCGAGGTCTCGCCGTACGGCATCGACCTGGGCGTGACGTACCCGCACGCGGACATCGACGTGCTGCTGCCCGCCATGAAGGCCGGGCAACGGGCCTGGCGGGACGCGGGCGCCGAGACGCGCGCGATGGTCTGCCTGGAGATCCTCAAGCGGATCAGCGACCGGACGCACGAGTTCGCGCACGCGGTCATGCACACCTCCGGCCAGGCGTTCATGATGGCGTTCCAGGCGGGCGGCCCGCACGCGCAGGACCGCGGCCTGGAGGCGGTGGCGTACGCGTACGCGGAGCAGGTCCGCACACCCGGCACGGCGGAGTGGACCAAGCCGCAGGGCAAGCGCGACCCGCTCGCGCTCTCCAAGCAGTTCACCCCGGTACCGAGGGGCGTCGGCCTCGTCATCGGCTGCAACACCTTCCCCACCTGGAACGGCTACCCGGGCCTGTTCGCCTCCCTGGCCACCGGCAACGCGGTGCTCGTCAAGCCCCACCCGCGCGCGGTGCTGCCGCTCGCCCTCACCGTCCAGGTGGCGCGCGAGGTGCTCACCGAGGCCGGCTTCGACCCGAACCTGGTGGCGCTGACCGCCGAGCGGCCCGGCGAGGGCATCGCGAAGACGCTGGCCACCCGCCCGGAGATCCGCATCATCGACTACACGGGCTCGACCGCCTTCGGCGACTGGCTGGAGGCCAACGCCCGCCAGGCCCAGGTCTACACCGAGAAGGCCGGCGTCAACACGGTGGTGGTCCACTCCACGGACGACTACAAGGGGATGCTGTCCAACCTGGCCTTCTCGCTGTCCCTGTACAGCGGCCAGATGTGCACCACCCCGCAGAACCTGCTCGTCCCGCGCGACGGCATCCGCACCGACGAGGGCCCCCGGACCTTCGACGAGGTGGTCGCGGATCTCGCCCGGTCGGTCGAGGGGCTGCTCGGCGACGACGCGCGCGCCAACGCCCTGCTGGGCGCCATCGTCAACCCGGACGTGAAGGCCCGCCTGGAGGCCGCGGCGGGCCTCGGCGAGGTCGCCCTGGCCTCGCGGGAGGTCACCCACCCGGAGTTCCCGGGCGCGGTCGTCCGCACGCCCGTGATCGTCAAGCTGGACGGCGCGCGGAAGCACTGGGAGGGGGCGGACGACGAGGCCGACTACCTGAGCGAGTGCTTCGGGCCCGTCTCCTTCGCCGTCGCCGTCGACTCGGTGGCCGACGCGACGGATCTGCTGCGTCGCACGATCCGCGAGAAGGGCGCCATGACGGTGGGCGCGTACACCACCGACGAGGAGGTCGAGCAGGCCGTCCAGGAGGTCTGCCTGGAGGAGGCCGCCCAGCTGTCGCTGAACCTCACCGGCGGGGTGTACGTCAACCAGACGGCCGCCTTCTCCGACTTCCACGGCTCGGGCGGCAACCCGGCGGCCAGCGCGGCACTGTGCGACGGCGCGTTCGTGGCCAACCGCTTCCGGGTGATCGAGGTCCGCCGCGAGGCCTAGGAGCTAGCTGACCGCGCCCCCGGTGGCACTCCAGTGGTACAGCGTCATGGCCACACTGGTCGCGAGGTTGTAGCTGGAGACCTGGGGGCGCATCGGCAGCGCCAGCAGGTGGTCGGCCCGCGCACGCAGGCCGACCGACAGGCCGCTGCGCTCCGAGCCGAAGGCGAGGATGGCGTCGTCCGGGAGCTTGGTGCCGCGCAGATCCTCGCCCTCGGGGTCGAGGGCGAACACCGGCCCGGCCGGCAGCTCGTCCACGGTCAGCCGTTCCACGGCGGTCGCGAAGTGCAGCCCGGCTCCGCCGCGCACGACCGTGGGGTGCCAGGGATCGAGCGTGCCGGTGGTGACCACACCGGTCGCGCCGAACCCGGCGGCCAGGCGGATCACGGCGCCCGCGTTGCCCAGGTTGCGGGGCTGGTCGAGGACCACGACGGGTGCGGTGCGGGGGGTGCGGGTCAGCGCGCGCAGACTGGCCTCGCGGGAGGGGCGTACGGCCAGGGCGGCCACCGCGGTGGGGTGGGGGCGCGGCACGAGAGACGTGTACGTCGCCTCCGGGACCTCGGTCAGCAGCGCGTCCAGCGTGTCGCGTACGTCGGGAGCCAGCTCGTCGGCGAGGGCGAGCGCGGCCTGCCGGTCGACGGCGACGGCCACCGGGACCTCGGCGTCGAAGCGCACCGCGTGCTTGAGGGCGTGGAAGCCGTCGAGCAGCACGGCGGTGTCGGCGAGCCGGCGCCACCGGCTCACGGGATCGGGCGCGGTCATGCCGTGAAGCCTACGTGCGCGTGCTCGGGGTTCTTCCGGGCGGCGGGGGTCCGGGGGCCTGGGGGGTGTCCGGGGCGTGGTCCTGCGGGGTCTCCGAGGGCGGTTCGGTCTCGGCGTCCTTGGGGGTCCCGTGGTTCGTCGGGCCCTCGGAGTCCTCCCGGTCGTATCGGTCGTATCGGTCGTATGCGCGCTGGTCCGGCACCGCCGTACGCTCCCTGCCCGCCGCCGGCCGTTCCCGCGCGCGGGCGGCCCGTCCGCCCAGCCGTCCCCGCGCGCGTGCCGTCCAGCCGCCCAGCCGGCGCAGGAACGACGTCGGCAGGAAGACCGCGTCGGCGGCGATCATCGCCAGCGAGAAGAAGGGCAGCCCGAGGAGCACGGCGATCGCGACATGCTCGACGATCATGGCCGCGAGCAGGACGTTCTTGACCCGCCGGTGGAACAGGGTGAACGGGAAGGCGACCTGTACGGCGACCGTGCCGTAGGTCACCAGCATCACCGCCGTGCCGCTGGCGGACAGCAGGTCGGCCAGGGCGGGCCACGGCGAGAAGTAGTCGAGGTGCAGCGGGTAGTAGACGGCGGTGCCGTCCTGCCAGCGGGAGCCCTGGATCTTGTACCAGCCGGCCGTCGCGTAGATCAGACAGGCCTCGGCCATGATCACCAACAGCGCGCCGTTGTGGACGATGTTGCCGATCACCTCGAACATGATCCGCAGCCGGCCGGACCTGGCGAAACGCCCGGCCGCCCACCACAGGGCCTGCGCGAGCCATACGGCCCACAGCAGCACCGGCACGGTCGGGTCACCGTCGAGCCGGCCCGCCAGGGTCACCGCGACCAGCACGAACCCGAAGACGCTCCACAGGGCCGGACCGAGCCGGTCCGTGACGTCCCCCGCGCGCGCGCGTGCCTCGCGTGTGCACCGGGCCCGGCGTGCGTCCAGGGACCACACCTGGCCGCAGCGCGTGAACACGAGGTAGACGCACATCAGGTGCAGGACGTTGTCGCCGCCGTCCCCCATGAAGATGCTGCGGTTCTGCAGCGAGAGCACGCCGACCATGAAGAGCACGGACATCGTGCGGGTGCGCCAGCCCAGCAGCAGCAGGACGCTCGTCAGGACGGACAGCGCGTAGACGGTCTCGAACCAGAACCGGCCGTCGGTCCACATCAGGGCGGTGAAGGCGCCGTTCGTCGAGATCAGCTGCTCGGCGAGGTCCCGGCTCCACGGGCCGTCGGGGCCGTACATCTCCAGGCGGTGCGGGAACTCGCGGAGCAGGAACAGCAGCCAGGTCACGCTGAAGCCGATGCGGATCACGGCGGTCTGGTGCGGGCCGAGGGCCGATTCGGTGACCCGGGCGATGCCGGTGGACACGGACAGGGCGAATCGGTTCACCGCGCGCTCCCCGCCGCCGCGCCGGCCTCGTCGTCCTCCGGCACCGACCACCAGGGCAGCACCCGGTACACCGGTTCGTCCGAGACCTTTTCCTCGCTCCACTCGGGCGGAGGCACGTTGGTGGTGCGGGAGCGGACCTGGACGAGGTCGACGGCGCCGCCCCTCGCGGCCGCGTCCTCGCGTTCCAGGCGCAGCGTCACGATGCGGCGCAGGTACGTCTCGGCGAGGGAGCCACGCGGGCCCGTCGGCCGGTTGTCGGTGTCGTGCGTGGCCACGAAGAAATCCCAGGCCCGGCGCAGTTCGTTCTGCTGGGTGTGGCTCGGCAGCGGATTGCCGTCGATGGCCCGGCCGTCCTGGGCGGACAGGTCGTACCAGCCGGTGGTCCGTACCTCACCGTCCGCGGTGCGGACCTGCGCGCGGACCTGGACCGCGATGTTCTGCTGGAGCGGGTTCGGCGCGAAGAGCTTCCAGTTCTGCTCGAACTCCGGGTAGATCCAGTCGTCGATCGCCTCGCCGTGCTGCTTGGACAGCGTGTTCGACGGCGCGACGTGCAGGAACACCATGCCGATGTGCACACAGACGGCGACCGCCACGACGGCGAGGGCCACGGCGACACCGATCTGGTACCGGAGGGAGAGGGCCGAGAGGGCGGAGAGGGTGGGAGGGGCGGAGAGGCCGGTCCGGGGCTCGGCCGGTATCGCGGAGGTCTCGGCCCCGGTGGGGACGAAGGGGCCGGTGGGGACGAAGGGGCCGGTGGGGACGAAGGGGCCGGTGGGGACGAAGGGGACTGAGGGACCGGCGGACGCGGTCGGTGCGGGGGAGGCGGCGGCCGGTGGAGGAGCCGCGGTCGGTGAAGGTGCCGAGGAGTCTGCTTCGGAGGCGTCGGAGGCTATCGGTGCCTGCGGGGCTTCCGGGACCGCCGAGGCTTCCAGGTTTTCCGGGACTTGCCGGGCTTGCTGGACCTGCTGGGCTTCCGGGACCTCGGCTGTGTCGGGGGCGCTCGGCTCGCCCGGCCCGCCCGGGGCCTTCGAGCCCTCGTCGTACGCGTCCATTCCGCCCCGTTTCCCGATCCCGGTCCTGCTCCGGTCCTGTCGCCGGCGCCCTGTCGCCCGCGCCCGCCCGGCATACGCCTCCCACGGCGCTCGCACGGAACGGTACTCAGAGCCAGTCGCCGGGCCCAGCCCCCACCGGCCACGGAACCGTCTCGGACCACCGGCCCCCGTCTCGCAGTCGCCCCGGTTGTCCACAGGCGTCGGCCGGGAACGCCCACGGGTTATCCACAGCGGTTGACACCTTACGGCGCCCGTCTCACCATGGAATCGCACGAACCGAACGATCGGTCGGGAGCACGCTCCGGAAGAGCACAGGTCGAGGGGGACCTCATGGCGACAGCAGCCGCGGACCAAACGGCGCAGCCGGCCCAGGCGGCCGAGACGGCCCGCACACAGGCGTACGACGGACAGGCCGGCGGAGAGAACGGCGTCCCGGATCACGCCGGCGCCCACACCGCTGCCCACCCCGTCGACGACACCGCCGCGTTCGAGCACGCCTTCGACGCCGCCGTGGCCGCCGACGAGCGCGTCGAGCCGCGCGACTGGATGCCCGACGCCTACCGGGCGACGCTGGTCCGCCAGATCGCGCAGCACGCCCACTCCGAGATCATCGGCATGCAGCCCGAGGCGAACTGGATCACGCGCGCCCCCTCACTGCGCCGCAAGGCCATCCTGATGGCCAAGGTGCAGGACGAGGCCGGTCACGGGCTCTACCTCTACAGCGCCGCCGAGACCCTCGGCACCAGCCGCGACGAACTGCTCGACAAGCTCCACACCGGCCGCCAGAAGTACTCCTCGATCTTCAACTACCCGACCCTGACCTGGGCGGACGTCGGAGCGATCGGCTGGTTGGTGGACGGCGCCGCGATCACCAACCAGGTCCCCCTGTGCCGCTGCTCGTACGGCCCCTACGCGCGCGCGATGGTCCGCATCTGCAAGGAGGAGTCCTTCCACCAGCGCCAGGGCTACGAACTGCTGCTGGCCCTCAGCCGCGGCACCCCCGAGCAGCACGCGATGGCGCAGGACGCGGTGGACCGCTGGTGGTGGCCGTCCCTGATGATGTTCGGCCCGCCCGACGACGAGTCCGCGCACTCCGCCCAGTCGATGGCCTGGAAGATCAAACGGCACTCGAACGACGAGCTGCGTCAGCGCTTCGTGGACATCTGCGTCCCCCAGGCCGAGTCCCTGGGCCTGACCCTCCCCGACCCGGACCTGAAGTGGAACGAGGAGCGGGGACACCACGACTTCGGCGCCATCGACTGGACGGAGTTCTGGAACGTCCTCAAGGGCAACGGCCCGTGCAACGAACAACGGATCACGCAGCGCAGGCGGGCGCACGACGAGGGTGCCTGGGTACGGGAGTCGGCCGCCGCGTACACGGCCAAGCACAGCGGCGGAACGGGAGTGGACCGAGGATGACGAACACCGAATGGCCCCTGTGGGAGGTCTTCGTCCGCTCCCGCCGGGGGCTCTCGCACACCCACGCCGGCAGCCTGCACGCACCCGACGCCGAGCTCGCCCTGCGCAACGCCCGTGATCTGTACACCCGGCGCGGCGAGGGGGTCTCGATCTGGGTCGTCCCTTCGACCACGATCACCGCGTCCTCGCCCGACGAGAAGGACCCGTTCTTCGACCCGGCCGCCGACAAGCCGTACCGCCACCCGACGTTCTACGAGATCCCGGAGGGGGTGAAGCACCTGTGACCGCATCCGGGACCACGCCTGGGACCACAGCTGAGGCCCGAACGGTGGCAGAGCCCGGGGCCGCAGCGGAGGCGCCCGGCCCGACCGTTCCCACGGCTGCCGCCCTCGCCCTGGCCGACGACGCCCTGGTGCTCTCGCACCGCCTCGGGGAGTGGGCGGGCCACGCCCCCGTCCTGGAGGAGGAGGTCGCGCTCGCCAACATCGCGCTGGACCTGCTGGGCCAGGCCCGGGTGCTGCTGTCGCTGGCCGGCGACGAGGACGAGCTGGCGTACCTGCGCGAGGAGCGCGCCTTCCGCAACCTCCAGCTGGTGGAACAGCCGAACGGCGACTTCGCCCACACCATCGCCCGCCAGCTGTACTTCTCCACCTACCAGTACCTCCTCTACGCCGAACTGGCGGCGGGCGACGGCCCGTTCGCTCCGCTGGCCGCGAAAGCCGTCAAGGAGGTCGCCTACCACCGCGACCACGCCGAGCAGTGGACCCTGCGCCTCGGCGACGGCACAGACGTCGGCCATGAGCGGATGCGGCGGGCCTGCGAGGCGCTGTGGCGGTTCACCGGCGAGATGTTCCAGCCGGTGGAAGGGCTCGACGTCGACGGACAGCGGTTGCAGGCGGCCTGGTTCACCTCCGTCCAGGACGTGCTGCACCGGGCCACCCTCACGGTCCCCGACGGCCCTCGCTCCGGGGCGTGGACGGCCGGGGCGGGTCGTCAGGGCCTGCACACCGAATCCTTCGGGCGGATGCTCGCCGAGATGCAGCATCTGCACCGCAGTCACCCGGGGGCGTCATGGTGACGGTCACCGCCCTGGAGGCGGAACTGCTCGAAGTGGCCGGTTCGGTGCCCGACCCCGAGCTGCCCGTCCTCACCCTGCGGGAACTGGGCGTACTGCGCGCGGTGCGCGTGCACGGGACCGACGCGGTCGAGGTCGAGCTGACGCCGACGTACACCGGCTGCCCGGCCGTCGAGGCGATGTCCGTGGACATCGAACGGGTGCTGCACGAGCACGGCGTGCGGGAGGTCACCGTCCGCACGGTGCTCGCGCCGGCCTGGTCGACGGACGACATCACGGACGAGGGGCGCCGCAAGCTGCGCGAGTTCGGCATCGCCCCGCCCCGCACAGGACGGGCACCCGGGCCGGTCGCCCTGGCATTGGGACCCACCCGCGCCGCCCTCACCGCACAAGCGGAGATCCGGGCGCTGGAAGAAGCCGACCCGATCCGCTGCCCGCACTGCGGCTCCGCGGACACCGAGTTGCTCAGCCGTTTCTCCTCGACGGCGTGCAAGGCGCTGCGGCGCTGCCTCGCCTGCCGTGAACCGTTCGACCACTTCAAGGAGTTGTGATGGCCCGCTTCCACGCACTCCCGGTGGCGGCGGTCGACCGGCTCACCGACGACTCCGTGGCGCTCACCCTGACCGTGCCGCCACATCTGCGCGAGGAGTACCGGCACGCCCCGGGCCAGCACCTCGCCCTGCGGCGGACGGTCGACGGTGTCGAGATCCGGCGGACGTACTCCATCTGCTCCCCGGCTCCCGCGCCGGGCGGCGAGGGCCCGCGCACCCTGCGGGTCGGAGTGCGGCTGGTCGAGGGCGGCGCCTTCTCCGCCTACGCGCTGAAGGAGATCAACCTCGGCGACGAACTGGAGGTGATGACCCCGGCGGGCCGCTTCACGCTCGACCCCGCGCCCGGCCTGTACGCCGCGATCGTCGGTGGCAGCGGGATCACCCCGGTGCTGTCGATCGTGTCGACACTGCTGGCACGCGAACCAGCGGCCAGGTTCTGCCTCATACGCAGCGACCGGACGTCCGCCTCGACGATGTTCCTGGAGGAGGTCGCCGACCTGAAGGACCGCTACCCCGAGCGGTTCCATCTGGTGACGGTGCTCTCCCGGGAGGAGCAGCAGGCGGGACTGCCGTCCGGGCGGCTCGATCAGGAGCGGCTGACCGGGCTGCTGCCGGCGCTGCTGCCGGTGGAGCAGGTGGCGGGCTGGTTCCTGTGCGGGCCGTTCGGGCTGGTGCAGGGGGCGGAACGGGCACTGCGGGAGCTCGGAGTCGCACGGGCCCGGGTGCACGAGGAGATCTTCCACGTGGACCCGGTCGCCCCCACGGCCACCGTCCCCGCTCCCGCGCACAGCACGGTGACCGCGCGGCTCGACGGCCGCGGCGGGACCTGGCCCGTCCGGGCCGGCGAGTCGCTGCTGGAGACGGTGCTGCGCAACCGGTCCGACGCGCCCTACGCCTGCAAGGGCGGGGTGTGCGGGACGTGCCGGGCCTTCCTGGTGGCCGGCGAGGTGCGGATGAACCGCAACTTCGCCCTGGAGCCGGAGGAGACACAGGCGGGGTATGTGCTGGCGTGCCAGTCGCATCCGGTGACGGAGAAGGTGGAGCTGGACTTCGACCGGTGAGGGACGGCGGGCCGTACAGCGAGCCTGCCCGTTCCCTTCTTCTAGAACCTGTTCTATCTTGACGGCCCGTCAGATCAGCGGACCGCGCCGGAAGGACAGGACCGTGGACTTCACCTTCACCGACGAGCAGCAGGCGGCGGCCGAGGCGGCCCGGGGGGTGCTGGGCGGGGTCGTACCGGACGCGGTGCCCAGTCCGGCCCTCGTCGCGGGAGCCGTCGCCGACGACTTCGACCGCGCGCTGTGGGCCAGACTCGCCGGCGCGGACCTGCTGAGCCTGATGGCGTCACCCGAGTACGGCGGAGCGGGCCTGGACACCGTCGCGCTGTGTCTGGTGCTGCGCGAGGCGGCGAGGGTGCTGGCGCGGGTACCGCTGCTGGAGCACAGCGCGGCCATGGCCGCCGTGCAGGCCCATGGTGAGGAGAAGGTGAGGTCCGCGCTGCTGGCCCGGGCCGGACGCGGGGAGGTCGTGCTGACCGTCGCCGCGAGCGGTCGCACCGGACACGACCCGGCCGAACTCGCCGTGACCGCCCGGCAGGAGGGGGAGGAATGGGTGCTGGACGGGATGCAGACCGCGGTGCCGTGGGCGTACGGCGCGGACCTCGTCGTCGTACCGGCGCACACGGCCGCCGGCCGGACCGTCCTCGCGCTGGTCCCCCGCCCGCACGCGGGCGTCACTCTCGGCGAGCAGATCTCCACCACCGGCGAGCTGCTCGGCGAACTGCGCCTGGAGTCGGCGCGGATCGCGGACGGGGACGTCATCGATGTCGACGGCGCCTGGGAGTGGCTGCGCGATCTGCTGACCATCGGGACGTGCGCGCTGGCGCTGGGGGTCGGTGAGCGGGTCCTGCGGATGACCGGCGACTACACCAGCAAGCGGGAGCAGTTCGGGTTCCCGGTCGCCACCTTCCAGGCTGTCGCCGTCCAGGCCGCCGACCGCTACATCGATCTGCGGGCCATGGAGGTCACCCTGTGGCAGGCCGCGTGGCGGCTCGGCGCGGCGACCCAGGGCGTGCTGCCCGTCTCGGGTGACGTGGCCGTCGCCAAGATCTGGGCGGCCGAGGGTGTGAGGCGGGTGGTGCAGACGGCACAGCATCTGCACGGCGGGTTCGGCGCCGACGTCGACTACCCCCTGCACCGCTACCACGCCTGGGCCAAGCACCTCGAGCTGTCGCTCGGCCCGGCGTCGGCACACGAGGAGGCCCTGGGCGACCTGCTGGCGGCCCACCCTCTGGCCTGAGCTTCCGGGCGGGCGAGGCAGCCGTCAGAGGACGAAGCCCGGCCGGCCCTCGTCCGTCACGACGGGACGGCCCTCGGCCGCCCACACCTGCATCCCGCCATCGACGTTCGCGGCGTCGACGCCCTGCTGGACGAGGTACATCGCGACCTGCGCCGAACGCCCGCCGGAGCGGCAGATCACATGGACCCGCCCGTCCTGCGGCGCCGCCTCGGTCAGCTCGCCGTACCGGGCCACGAACTCACTCATGGGGATGTGCAGCGCCCCGTCGGCGTGACCCGCCTGCCATTCGTCGTCCTCGCGGACGTCCAGCAGGAAGTCGCCGTCCTTGAGGTCCGTGACCTCGACCGTGGGCACACCAGCTCCGAAATGCATGCCCCCGACGCTACCCGACGCGGGCGTCGCGGCGGAGCCGCCGGAGGCCTGTCCGGGTCCGGCGGGAGCACAGCCCGGTCTGCGGCCTGGCCGGACTATCCGAGCAGTGCCGCCAACTGGGCCTCGCGCTCGGCGACGTCGGCCAGGAGCTTCTCGGCGATCTCGTCCAGGAGGCGGTCGGGGTCCTCCGGGGCCATCCGGAGCATCCCGCCGATCGCGCTCTCCTCCAGTTTCCGCGCGACCACCGTGAGCAGTTCCTTGCGCTGGGCGAGCCATTCGAGGCGGACGTAGAGCTCCTCGCTGGGCGTCGGCCGCTGCTCCGGCGGCTTCGGTCCCGCGGCCCACTCCTCCGCCAGCTCCCGCAGCAGCGCCTCGTCGCCCCGGGCGTAGGCACCGTTGACGCGGGTGATGAACTCCTCGCGCCGGGCCCGTTCGGGCTCGTCCTGGGCCAGGTCGGGGTGTGCCTTGCGGGCCAGCTCGCGATACAGCTTGCGGGCCTCGTCGCTGGGGCGCACCCGTTGCGGGGGCCGCACCGGCTGATCGGTGAGCATCGCCGCGGCCTCCGGGAACAGGCCCTCGCCGTTCATCCAGCCGCCGAACAGTTCCTCGACACCGGGCATCGGCATGACCCGGGCCCGCGCCTCGTCGGCCTTGCGCAGGTCCTCGGGGTCACCGGTGCGCGCGGCCCGGGCCTCGGCGATCTGCGCGTCCAGCTCGTCGAGCCGGGTGTACATCGGGCCGAGCTTCTGGTGGTGCAGCCGCTCGAAGTTCTCGACCTCGATACGGAAGGTCTCGACCGCGATCTCGTACTCGATCAGCGCCTGCTCGGCGGCCCGTACGGCCCGCTCCAGCCGTTCCTCGGGCCGGGGCGCACCGCCTTGCGGCGTCGGCCGGTCCTCACCGGGGACACCACCCTGCTCAGCTTCCGGGGTCGTCACCCGACCAGCGTAGGCCACGGCCGGAGCGGACCTCGGAACACACCGCCCTCACACGCCCTCCTCCGCCGCGATCCGCCCCGCCCGCACCGCCGCCACCAGGTCCGCGTGGTCCGCCTCGGTGCGGTCGGCGTAGGCCACCGCGAACGTGATGATCGCCTCGTCCAGTTCCTCGCTCTTGCCGCAGTAGCCGGCGATCAGGCGCGGGTCGGCGCTGTGGGCGTGGGCGCGGGCCAGGAGAGCGCCGGTCATGCGGCCGTAGTCGTCGATCTGGTCGGCGGTCAGCTCCGCGGGGTCGACACTGCCCTTGCGGTTGCGGAACTGCCGTACCTGGAAGGGCCGCCCGTCGACCGACGTCCAGCCCAGCAGGTTGTCGCTGACGACCTGCATGCGCTTCTGGCCCAGGACCACCCGGCGTCCCTCGTGGTCGACGGAGGGCACCTCGAAGCCCGCCGTGACCAGATGCGGCACCAGCGCGGACGCGCGGGCCTCCTTCACCTGGAGGATGAGCGGCTCCCCCCGGTGATCCAGAAGCAGCACGACGTAGGACCGGGTGCCGACGCTGCCCGTGCCGACGACGCGGAAGGCGACGTCGTGCACCGCGTGGCGGGCCAGCAGCGGGCGGCGGTCCTCGGAGAGCGTGGTGACGTATTCCTCCAGGGACGCGGCCACCGCCGCGGCCTCCGCGTCCGGGACGCGCCGCAGCACCGGAGGGGCGTCGACGAAGCGGCGCCCGCCGTCCTCGGTGGGCTCCGTCGACTTCGCGGCGAAGCGCCCGCTGGTGTTGGCCCGCGCCTTCTCGGAGACCCGCTCCAGCGTGCCGAGCAGGTCGTGGGCGTCGGTGTGGGAGACGAGTTCCTCGTCCGCGATCGCGTTCCACGCGTCCAGGACCGGGAGCCTGGCGAGCAACCGCATCGTGCGGCGGTAGGCGCCCGCCACGTCGTGCGCCGCCTTGCGGCAGGTGTCCTCGTCGACGCCCGCCACGCGGCCGGCCAGCACGAGCGAGGCGGCGAGGCGCTTGAGGTCCCACTCCCAGGGGCCGTGGACCGTCTCGTCGAAGTCGTTCAGGTCGATGACCAGGCCGCCGCGCGCGTCGCCGTACAGGCCGAAGTTGGCCGCGTGGGCGTCACCGCAGATCTGGGCGCGGATCCCCGTCATGGGGGTGCGGGCCAGGTCGTACGCCATGAGGCCGGCCGCCCCGCGCAGGAACGCGAAAGGCGTGGCGGCCATCCTGCCGACCCGTATCGGCGTGAGCCCGGGAATCCGGCCACGGCCCGACTCCTCGACCGCGCTCACCGCGTCCGGGCGCCCCTCGTCCAGGTCCAGGGCGGCGTGCGCACCGCGCGGGATCCGGCGCCGCAGCGCCTTGCCCTCCTCCTTGGGCGTCCCCTCGGCCGGCCACTGGGCGAAGCCCCGCACCGGGGGCAGCCGTCGGGCGTTCCCGGCGCTCACCGCCGCTTTCCGGCCGGGGATCTCGTCCGCCCCCACCAGCTCCGCGCCCGCCGCCGTCTCGGCACCGATCTCGGTCACATCGACCACCTCCCCGTACACAGCACTCACGCTCGCCCACGCACGAACATCAACTTGTGCCGACCGTACAGCCGGTGGCCGAAACACGTCAGACCCTGTGGACAACTCCACAGCTGTGGAAAACCCCGTCGGCCGCTCAGCGCTCCAGCCGAGACGCACCCAAAGCGCCCCCGCCCCGCCCCCACACCTCGACGCCCCGCCGACGCGCCCGCCCGCCGTCGGCGGACTCAGCACCCCGCGGGCCGCTCCCCCTCCGGCAGATGCTCCTTCGCCCACTGTGCGAGGAGTCTCAACGCGGGATCCAGCGCCGCCCCCGCCTCCGTCAGCCGGTACGACACCCGCAGCGGCGGCCCCTCGTCGACGTCGCGCACGACCAGCCGGGCGGCGCCGAGTTCGGTGAGCCGGTCGGAGAGCATGCGCTCGCTGATGCCGGGGATGGCCCGGCGCAGGTCGACGAAGTACGCGGGCCCGTTGGTCAGGACGGACACGATCGGTCCGGTCCAGCGCTTTCCGAGCAGCTGGAAGACCCGGGTGATGCCCGTGTCGACCTGCTTGCAGGCCGCCGGGCCGTGGCTCTGCTCGACCGTCATGCCCTCAGGGTACTGCTCCTTCCGGAAGGGATGAAAAAAAGTAAGTGACTGTGTTATCCATAGTCGACTACGATTTAACAGTCCCTCCGGGCCGACGGCTTCCGTGCGTCGCGGCCCGCCCGTCCACCACTGCTCCGGAGACCCACATGGCCACGCTGCTGCACATCGACTCCTCCGTGTTCCCGGCCGACGCGTCCGCGTCCCGCGCGGTGACGGACGCCTTCCGCCGGACCTGGGAGGAACAGCACCCGGAGGGCACGGTGGTCTACCGCGACCTCGCCACGGATCCCGTCGCGCACATCACCGCCGACTCCCACACCGCCGGCTTCGCCGATCCCGCCGCGCACACCCCCGGCCAGGCGGCCGCCTTCGCCGAGCGCGTGAAGCTGATCGAGGAACTGGAGCAGGCGGACGCCGTGCTGATCGGCGCCCCGATGTACAACTTCTCGATCCCGTCCACCCTCAAGGCCTGGCTGGACAACGTGATCCTCATCGGCCGCACCGCCATGACCGAGGACTCGAAGATCAAGGGCACCCCGGTCACCGTCGTCGCCAGCCGCGGCGGCTCCTACGCGCCGGGCACCCCGCGCGAGGGCTACGAGTACGTGCAGACGTACCTGAAGGCGGTCCTCGCCGACACCCTCGCCGTGGACCTCGACTTCATCGTCCCGGAGCTCACGATGGCCCCGCAGAACCCGGCGATGTCCGAACTGGTCCCCCTCTTCGAGGCCTCCCGCGAGCGCGCCCTCCAGGACGCCACCACCAAGGCGAAGCACCTCGCAGAGCGCCTCGCCGCGTAACGCCCCACAACGAGCGGCACCAGAACCCCCGGCGGGCCCTGCGAGGTTCCCTCAGCGGCCCGCGCCGCCTTGAGTGCTCCCGCCAGGTCCGCAGAGTTGTTCCGCATCGGATCGATCTCGCGCTCGGAGCGCAGGCATGGTGGCCGGTGGTCCAGGTCGCCGGTGGTCCAGGTGCTGCGACACCAGCGTGAAGACGTCCAGGCGGACAGTCGCCCTGAACAGCGTCACGAAGTCGGCCGCAGGCCCCACGTCTGCAGGGAGAAGGGCCGCCCCTTCTCCTCCCCCTCGATCAGCGGCACGTCAAGCAGGCTGAAGCCCGCCTTGGTGGCCACGGCGACGCTGGCGGCGTTCTCGGCCTCCAGCTCCAGGATCACTTGTTCCGCGCCCAACTGCTCGAAGGCGTACCCGGCCATCAACCGCACCGCTCGGACCGCCAGCCCTTGGCCGCGGTGCGCCGGGCCGACCGCGTAGCCGATCTCCATGCCCTCGGGGGCGCGCCGCAGCATCACCTCGCCGAGCGGCGCACAGCCGTCAACGGTGATGGCCAGCAGGATGGTCGTACCCTCCGCCCGCAGTTGCCGGTCCCGGTCCAGCCGTGCGCGAGCGGCCGCTTCGTCGAAGGGCGAGACGATCGGCGTCCAGTACGCGATGTCGGGATGGTCGAACAACTCCGGCATCGCGGCCAGGTCGGCTTCCGTCCAGTCACGCAGGACCAGACCTTCCCCTGTGAGCTGAATCCGATCGGGGAAGGGTGAAGCGGTGCTGCTCATGGTCCGGATCCTCCCTGGCCTGTGCGACGGAGCAGCATAACCGGGGCAGCCGGGACAGCCATCGGCTCACCCAGGAACGGGCGGCATCGCGATCACGATGCCGCCCTCCCTCTGTACGACTGGAGCGCCCCGATGCTCCACGATGTGATGGATGTTGGTGGGGTGGCCCGCACCCCCTGTGCCACCACTCACTGGCTCTCCTTGCGCCTCTTTCCCATCCAGGACTGGCAGATCCATCGGGTGAACGCTCCTACCAGGACGGCGACGACGATCGCCCCCCAGTCGATGACGTGCGGAAGCCCAGGAAAGAAGGCGAAGAAGGCGAGTGTGAGCACAAGACCCGCCGAGAACGCGGCGACCCCAGCCGACCGCCGCCGCGCCTCCCCGGCTTGTTCCCGCCCCTGCTGCTGATCGATCATGAACGGCTCACTTCGTGATGTGGTGGCACTGACTCACACGCCGCACCCCGTTGACGTAGAGATGCGCACACGCCTTTCCATAACGAGGCAACACCTGGGGAGAGTTGTTCCTCATCGGATCGATCTTGCACTCGGCATGCGTTCGCCCTCGGGATGTCCGATACGTCTTGTTGTTGGTGTTGGCGTACGTGAAGTCGATCCGCCAGTTGCAGAACCCGCTGCCGAGCGCGGCGACAAAGGCGCAGTCGACGCCGGCGTTCTGGTAAGTGATCTTCTTCCCGCCGCCTCGGATGACGTGTGTGAACAGGCAGCCGGTCGGAACCTTCATCGTCATGCCACCAACGCTGTACTCGAAAGTCCGGACCGGAGTCGACCCGACAGCGCCGGCCTGCGCCACCGAGGGACTCGTCAGCACGAGAGTGCACGCGGCAGCAAGAGCGGTGAGAAGCCTGGCTGGATACCACGCGACCATGAACAATCCCCTTCCGGCGGAGAATCTCTCCCGACCGGAAAGAACTCCGGAGCCGCGATCATGTTTCTGGCCGATGGGAGGGTTCATCGACTTGAGTGATCAAGAGGTAGTGCGCTGACCAGGTGATTCGTTTCTCCGATCCGACCCATCGAACTGCATGCCAGTCACCACAGGCAGGGCCCCCTTGCATGCGGCTCAGGCGTGGCTCCACGGCCGAAGCACACACGCATCCCAGGCGAAGCGGCGGAGTCGCGCCTGCTCGACATGCGCTGCGGCGTTGCCGTAGCTGATGTTGAGGTGGCGTCCAAGAAGTCTGGCCGTAGCTGGGAGCACATATATCGCGCCCGGTGTCTCCGGGCACGCCCGAGTCCCTCCCGCTTCGTCCACGCTCTGTCATCGTGACCCCGGTCCGCCGCACAGGGCCGTCAATGAGCGCAGCGGGTCAGCCGTCGCGGTGGTGAGCAGGGTGCGGAAGCGGGCGGCGATGCGGTGGGCGGTTGTCGGTGTGAACAAGCCGGTGCTGTATTCGAGGCGGCCGGCATAGCGCCCCGCGGTGCGGGTGAGGCTCAGGAAGAGGTCGAGCT
Source organism: Streptomyces sp. NPDC003011 (assembly GCF_053591515.1). Taxonomy (NCBI): domain Bacteria; kingdom Bacillati; phylum Actinomycetota; class Actinomycetes; order Kitasatosporales; family Streptomycetaceae; genus Streptomyces; species Streptomyces sp. NPDC003011. The sequence continues at coordinate 28,679 of NZ_JBSFTY010000009.1, read as the reverse complement.
TCGCCGTCGCGGTGTCCCCCAGTTCGGTGGTGACCGTGCAGCCGGGCAGGGTGAGCGCGGCCTGGTCGCCCTCGTGGTAGCCGAGCATGAGCTGGAACACCGGGTTGAAACCGGGGTCACGGACCGGGTTCAGCTCCTCCACCAGCACCTCGAACGGCAGCTCTTGATGGGCCATCGCCTGCCTGCCCTCGTCGCGGGCCCGGTGCACCAGCTCCCGGAAGGTCAGCGTCTGCCCGGACATCCGCAGACGGTGGACGACCGTGTTCACGAACATGCCGACCATCGCGTACTGGGCCTCGTTCCGGCGGCACGTCACGGGTGTGCCGACAACGGCCTCGTCGCCGCCGCCCTCGGCCCGGATCAGAGCCGTGAAGGCCGCGAGCAGGACGGCGAACGGGCTCGCGCGACAGGACCTCGCGAGCAGGGCCACCCGCTCGGCGACCGGCGGATCGACGGTGAAGCGGACGTGACCGCCCTCGAAGCTCCGTACGGGCGGGCGGGGGCGGTCGGCCGGGAGCGTCGCCGGGTCCGGAAGGCCCGACAGGTGCTTGAGCCAGTACTCCCGGGCAGGAAGCAGCGCGGGGCCCGTCAGGGCGACGGCCTGCTCCTCGGCGTAGTCGGCGTACTGGGCGCGCAGCGGCGGCAGTTCGGGGGACGCCCCCGAGAGCAGGGCCGTGTAGCAGGCGGACAGCTCGCGCTGGAGGAGGTCCAGCGACCAGCCGTCGCAGGCGATGTGATGGAGCGTCAGACACAGGTGGTGGCGACGCGGCGCCACCCGCAGCAGCAGTGGGCGGATCACCGGGTCCGTGGCCAGGTCGAACGGCCGCCGAGCCTCAGCGGCCGCCCGCCGCTCCGCCTCGGCCTGCGGGTCGTCGTACGCCGACACGTCCACGAGCGGGAAACGCACCGGCCCCGCGGCGCGGACGAACTGGCGCAGGGCCCCCGACCGCATCCGGTAGCCGGTGCGCAGGATCTCGTGCCGGCGGACGACCTCGCTCAGGGACCGCTCCAGCGCCCCGATGTCCAGGTCGCCTTCGATCCGGTGGACCAGCGGGACGACGTACGCGGCCGACCCCGGATGGAGCCGGTCGAGGATCCACAGCCGCTTCTGGGCGCAGGAGACGGCGCGGTCACCCGGGTCAGCGGTCACGGGACACCTCGGCGGCCAGCCGGACGACGGTCGGGTCGTAGAGGAACTCGCCCAGGGCCACCTCGGTGGCGAAGCGGTCGTTGACCCGCGACACCAGCCGCATGGCCAGCAGCGAGTGCCCGCCCAGGGCGAAGAAGTCGTCAGTGACGCCCACGGAAGCCAGGCCCAGCAGCTCCGCCGTGAGGTCCGCGAGCTCCCGCTCCAGATCGGTACGCGGCGACACGGCGTCGGCGTCGGAACCGTCGGCCGGCGCGGCCGGCAAGGCCGCACGGTCGATCTTTCCCGTCGCGGTCAGGGGCAGGGCGGGGTGCACGACGAACGCGGACGGGATCATCCACTCGGGCAGTCGGGCGGCGAGGAACTCGCGCAGTTCGGCCGGCCGGGTGCCGGGTGCCGCGGGGACCACATGGGCCACCAGCCGGCGTTCCCCCGCCGCCCCGTCCACGACCACGGCGAGTTGCCTGAGGTCGGGGTGCCGGCCCAGCGCCGCCTCCACCTCGCCCGGCTCCACCCGGTGTCCCCTGATCTTGACCTGGTCGTCGACGCGGCCGACGAACTCCAGCATCCCGTCCGGGCGGCACCGCACCAGGTCCCCGGTCCGGTACATCCGCGCACCGGGCTCCGCCGCGAACGGGTCGGGCAGAAAACGCTCCTGGGTCTGTTCGGGCAGCCCGGCGTATCCCCGGGCGACTCCGGGACCGCCGATGAACAGCTCGCCCGTCGCCCCGTCCGCGACCGGCCGCAGCTCGGCGTCGAGGAGGTAGCAGCTGGTGTTCGCTATGGGCCGCCCGATCGGCACCGACGTCGCGTCGGCCGGAACCGACTCGATCGGTCCGCAGACCGCGAAGGTGGTGGCCTCGGTCGGGCCGTAGCCGTTCACCAAGCGCGCCGGGCGGGCGTCCCGGGGGCTCTCGACCAGCCTGCGCGCACGGGAGGCGTCGACGACGTCCCCGCCGACCAGCAGGTTGCGCAGCCCGGCGAAGCTGTCGGGCCGGTCGGCCATCACCTCGTTGAACAGCGCCGACGTGAGGAACATCGTGGTGACCCGCCGCTCGGCCAGTGCCGGACCGAGCGCGCCGGGCGTCAGCAGGGTCTCGGTGGGGATCACGCACAGCATGCCCCCGTGCAGCAGCGCGCCCCAGATCTCGAAGGTGAACGCGTCGAACGAGGGGTCGGCCACCTGAGCCATCCGCTCGTCGGGCCCGAGCGCCACGAAGTCGGTACCGCAGACCAGGCGCAGCACCGACCGGTGCTCGACCACGACTCCCTTGGGCCGGCCGGTCGACCCCGAGGTGAACAGCACGTACGCCTGCGTGCGGGAGTCGGCGGGCAGCGGCAGAGGGGTCGACGGCCAGGCCGCCGCCAGGCGCAGTTCCTCGCGGGTCACCGTCACCGCGGCCTGCGCGTCGGCCAGCATCTGCCGCCGCCGCTCCGGGGGGTGGCCGGGACCGACCGGCACGTAGGCGCCGCCGGCCTTCAGCACCGCGAGCACGGCGGTGACCAGCTCATGACCGCGGTCCAGCAGCACACCGACCCGCGCCTGCGGCCGCACGCCCCGGGCGCGCAGCAGACGGGCCAGGCGGTTGGAGCGCTCGTCCAGTTCCGCGTACGTCACCTGGTGCGCTCCGTCGACGACGGCGATGGCGTCCGGACGCTCGCGCGCCTGCTCGGCGAAGAGCTGGGGGATCGTCGAGTCGGCCGGGAAGGGTGTCGTGGGGCCGTGCAGGATGCTCACTTCGCTTCCTCCTGTTCTCGCTGCGCCCGGTGCGTCAGTGCGGCCTGTGCGCGGGCGGTGTCGGTCAGTTCGTCGTCGTAGCGGATGCGGCCGCCCGGTCCGGCGTACCGCGGTGGCCGCCCGCCGGTGCGGCGGATCATCGTGACGCTGTTCTGCCGGAGCTTGTGCGGTTCGAGGAGGTTGAGGACCTCCAGCTCACCCGGCCTCGACCGCCGCAGCCCGGCCAGGTAGCGCAGGATCGCCTCGCCTTCCGGGTACGTCATCAGGTAGTGCAGGACCACCACGCCGCCCCGGGGGTTGACGCGGTCCAGGAAGTGGTCGAGGAAGTACAGGCAGTCCCAGGCGTCCACCCAGGCCAGGTCGATCGGTTCGAAGTCGGGCGGCAGCGCGGCGTCGCAGGCGCGCAGCGGGGCGTCGACCATCGTGACCCGGTGCGCCAGCCCGAGCTCGTCGAGCACCCGGGCCACCTGCCGCGCGGAGGACTCCGGGACCGAGCCGTCGTCCACCGCGGCGAAGACCGGCCGGTACGGCTCGAGGTAGCTCGCCGGTGCCGCGAGGGGAGGTTCGGCGCGCAGCCATGCGTCGTCCAGCGGGGCACCGCTGCTCAGGTACGCCCGGGTCTTCGCGGCGAGCGCCGACGACTCCTGCTGTACACGGCGGCTCACCCGCTCCAGGGCCGCCGCCAGGAACGGCGTCGTGTAGCCCATGCCGACCTCCAGCACCCGGCGCGGACGGGTGAGTTCGACGAGGTTCGCCAGGAACGGGGCGACCGCCTCGGTGCCCATGCCGGGGACGCGCAGGGCGGCGACCGCCGTGTCGAAGTCGGCGGTCATCGGGCCGCTCCCCGCTCGCAGACGTCGGGCAGACGTTCGAGTCCGGCCAGGACGGTGTCGGCCGGCAGGCCGAAGTCGATCAGGCAGGCCACCTCGTCCACCCCGATGCGGCCCAGGCGCTCGATCACCCGGCGTGCCTTGGCGGGGGTTCCCAGCAGTCCGCCGTGGTCGAAGTAGCGGTCGAAGGAGCGCTGGACGAGGAAGTCGACGTCGGCGGGGTGCAGGCGAGCCGGGTCGATCCGCCGTCTGCCGTCCAGCCGCGAGCCGAGCAGCAGCCCGAGGGAACCGCGCACATAGCGGCAGAGCGGCTCCTTGACCAGCGCTCTGACCTCTTCCTCGTCGTCGCCCAGATAGGTGTGCACCATGACGGCCACATGGACGCCGCCGTCACTCGCGGCCCGGTACTCGGCGATGTTGTGCGCGAGGCGGTCGATGTCCTGGCCCAGCAGGTGGGTGAGGACGCCCGCGCCCATGGCGCCGGCCCGGCGGAAGGTCTCCGTGTGGCCGGCGCTGGTGATCCAGACCGGCAGCTCCGGTCGGACCGGCTGGGGGTGGATGCGCACGCGCTGCTGCGCGCCGGTGCCGTCGCGGACGGACAGGGTCTCGCCCCGCCACAGGCGGCGCACTTGTTCGGCATGGTCCAGCACCAGTTCGCGCCGGTCGGCGTACGTCCCGGGGTTCAGGGCGAAGTCCACGGCATGCCAGCCGGAGGCGAAGGAGACGCCGGCCCGGCCGCCGGAGAGGTTGTCCACCACGGCCCATTCCTCCGCGATCCGCAGGGGATGGTGGAGCGGCGCGACGACGCTGCCCGCCCGGATCGCCACCCGCTCGGTCGCGACCGCCACCGCGGCGCCGGTCACCGCCGGGTTCGGATACAGACCGCCGAAGGGATGGAAGTGCCGCTCCGGGGTCCACACCGCGGCCAGGCCGTGGGCGTCGGCGAACCGGGCGCCGTCGAGGAGGAGCCCGTAGCGGTCCTTCTTGATCTCGTCGCTGTCACTGGCGAAGTAGAACAGGCTCAGGTCCACGCCCGGCGACGCGACGGCGTCCGGGGCGGACGAGGGGCGCGGGTCAGGCAGGGACGGCATCGGCGGTCTCCTCGGCGAGTTCGCGCAGGGCTGCCCGGTCTGTCTTGCCGTTGGCGTTGCGGGGCAGGGAGTCGAGGTACAGGAAGCGGTGGGGAACCAGGTGGACCGGCAGCCTGCCGCGCAGCGCGCGCAGCAACTCGCGCCGGGGGACCGGCTGTCCGGTGCAGCCGGCGATCAGTTCGGTGACGCCCCCGCGGGTGACGGGCACCACGGCGGCCTCGTGCACCTCGGGCAGCCGCCGCAGCGCGGCCTCCACCTCGGCCGGCTCGACCCGGAAGCCGCGGATCTTCACCTGGTCGTCGAGGCGGCCCAGATGGACCAGGTGGCCGCCCTCCAGGCGCACCCGGTCGCCGGTGCGGTAGTAGTGCCGGGGCTCCACCGGCCCTGTCCCGTCGTGGTCCAGGAAACGGTTCACGTCGTCGCGCGTGTCCAGGTAGCCGTCGAAGCGCTGCGGTCCGCGCACGCACAGCTCGCCCGTCTCCGCGTCGACGAGGTGCTCCAGCCCCTCGTAGAGGCGGCCGATGGGAACCGTGCCGTTGGAGGTGCCCGGCCACTGCCTGCGGTCGTGGGGCAGCCGGAACTCGGCGCAGGCAATGGTGAGTTCGGTGGGCCCGTAGAGGTTGTCGATGGTGGAGTGCGGGGCCGCCGCCCGCCAGGCCGCCGCCTGTTCGTAGGTGAGCGGTTCACCGCAGAACAGGCTGTGGCGCAGCGTGGTGGCCTCCCGCCCGGCGGGCAGCAGCCCGAATCCGGCGCTCACCGACACCGCCGACGGCACGGAGAACCAGTGCGTGAGCCGACGGCGGGTGACGTAGTCGAGCGGGCTGAACAGTTCGGAGCGGTCCGGTACGACCAGCGTCGCCCCGCCGCCCCAGGTGACGAAGAGGTCGAACACGGACAGGTCGAAGGTCAGGTCGAACGTGTGCGACATCCGGCAGCCCGGGCGGACCCCGTAGCGGGCGATGTTGTGCCGGAGAAAGGGCAGCACGTTGCGGTGCCGGATCGGTATGCCCTTGGGCCGTCCGGTCGTGCCGGACGTGAACAGGACGTACGCCGGCCGGTCCGGCTGCGCCTCGTGCGGTGGCAGGTCCCCGCGCCGTGCGGTCGCGGACGGGTCGAGGACATCGTCGTCCGTCAGCGCGAGGACCGCGAGCCGGTCCGCCCACTGGGGGACACCACCCCGCAACAGCGCGGCGTCGGCCAGCAGCACGTCGACGTCGGCCAGTTCGCGGACGCGCTGGTTGCGGGCGGCCGGGTACTCGGGGTGGAACGGCACCACGGTCGCGCCGAGCCGCAGCGCGCCGAGGTAGCCCGCGTACGCCACCGCGCTGCGGCCGGCCAGCAGGCCGACCCGTGCCACGCGGTCGCCGCGGGTCTGCCGAAGCAGGGCCGCGACGGTCTCGGCGGCGCTCCGGAGCATGCGGTAGGACACGCCTTCGGCCGCCAGTTCCACGGCCGTCGCCTCCGGGTGGCGGTCGGCCGCGCCGGCGAACACCTGGTACAGGCTGTCGCTCATAGGTCACCCGCGAGGAGCCGGGTCTGCGCGCGCACCGTGGGGTGCTGGAACAGGTCGGTGGCCCGCAGGCCGCCGCCGGGCAGCTCGTTGAGCTGTTCCCACAGCAGCAACAGCAGCAGCGAGTTGCCTCCGGCGTCGAAGAAGCCCACGTCGAGCGGTACGGCGTCCGTGTCCACGCCCAGCGTCTCGGCCCAGGCGTCGCGGACCGCGCCGAGCAGGCCGTCCTGGTCGTCCTCACCCATCACCTCGTAGGCCCCTTTCGTCTCACGTCCCGTCATGTCATGGCCTCCTGTGCCATCACCGCCGACACCCGGGCCTGCGGGCGCGCGGTCACCGCGTCCAGCAGTCGCTCGTAGCGCGCGGCGGCGCGCGCGATCGTCGTGTCGTCGAACAGATCGCGGTCGTACTCCCAGATGAACTCGACGGCCTGGCAGCCTTGCGCCCCGCGCCGTGCGGCGGTCTGCTCCGCGTGCGGAATCGCGATGACGTTCAGGTCGGCCTTGGCGCTGCCGTTGGTGAGGCCGGGGGTCACGGTGGCGGTGAGGCCCGGCATGCGGACCGGGCGCAGAGGCGCGTCGTGGAAGGAGAACAGCACCTCGCTGAACGGCTGCCGGCCCGGCACCCGCGGCGGGCGCAGGGCCGCGACCACGCGGTCGAAGGGGATCTCCTGGTGCGCCAGCGCGCCGAACGCGGTGTCGCGGACCCGGCCGAGCAGTTCGGCGAAGGGGGGATCGCCCCGCAGATCGGCCCGCATGGCCACCGTGTTGACGACCATGCCGAGCATCCGGTGCGTCTCGGTCCGGCTCCGGCCCGCCATTCCCGACCCGACGCAGAAGTCGTCCCGCCCCGACCAGCCGTGCAGCAGCACCTCGAAGGCGGCGAGCATCACCGTGAACAGGGAGACCCGCTGCTGCCGGGCCAGGGCACGCACCCGGTCGGCGAGGTGCGCCGGAACCGTGAACCTGGGAGCCGCGCCGAGGAAGCGGCGCTTCGGGGTACGAGGACGGTCGGCGGGCAGGTCGAGGTACGGCGGCACGCCGCTCAGCTGCCGCTTCCAGTAGGCGAGTTGCGCCTCGGCCTCGGGTCGGTCCAGCCACGCCCGCTGCCGGGCCGCGAAGTCGGCGAACTGCAGGGACGGTTCAGGCAGCGGCGGCGGGCCCCCGGTGGCGTGGGCGGCGTACAGGGCGGCCAGTTCCTCGATGAAGACGTTGAACGCCCAGCCGTCGTGGATCAGATGGTGCTCCAGGTGGAGCAGGACGTACCGGTCGTCGGCGAGCCGCAGCAGGCGCCAGCGCACCAGGGGCAGACGGTCCACGGGCAGATCGGTGGCGATGGCCGCGTCGATCGCCACCCGCGCCGCCGCCTCGGGGTCGGCCGCGCCGCGCAGGTCGTCCACGGGAAGCTCGACCGGGTACGGCGCGTGCACCAGCTGCCGGGGGCCCGTGGGACTGTCGGTGAAGGTGGTGCGGCAGATCTCGTGCCGGCGCACGATGTCGGTCAGGGCACGGGCGAGGGCCGCGATGTCGAGCGCCCCGGTGAGGTCGATCCGTGCCTGGAACTGGTAGGCACGGATGCCCGGATGGAGCCGCTCCACGAACCACAGCCGCTCCTGCGAGCACGACAGGGGCGCGTGCCGGTCACTCATGTCCGAAACTCCTTCATGCTCATGACGCCGACAGGGACGATCACTAATGTGGGATCTCCGTGCCGACGAAGGGTGTGTGACCTGCGTGCCTGTCAAACGGGGGAATGATCGGCGGGATGGCTCCCCACCCCGTGGGCACGTTTGGCGTGTACCTGACTTCCAGCGGTTGTGGGCCGCGCAGACCATCAGCGAGACGGGCACCCAGATCGGCCAGCTCGCCGTACCGCTGCTCGCCATCGGCGCACTGGACGCGTCCGCCACCGAACTCGGCTTCCTCAGCGGCGCCCGCATGCTGCCGTTCCTGGTGCTCGCCCTGCCCGCGGGCGCGCTGCTGGACCGGATCCGCCGACGGCCGGTCCTCGTGGTCTCCGACGTGTGCCGGGCGCTGCTCCTGGCGAGCGTGCCCGTCGCCTACGCCCTGGACGCGCTCACCTTCGCCCAGCTGTATCTCGCCGTGCTGCTCGTCGGTGCCTTCACCGTGACGTTCGACGTCGCCTACCAGAGCTATCTGCCCACCCTGGTACGGCGCGAGGACCTCGCCGACGCCAACGCCAAGCTGACCGCCAGCGCCTCCGCGGCCGAGCTGGCCGGCCCAGCCGCCGCCGGTGTCCTGACCGGAGTCCTGGGCGCGGCCACGACCGTGCTGCTGGACGCCCTCAGCTTCCTCGCCTCGGGCCTGCTCTGCCGCGCCATCCGGCACCGCGAACCCGCGCCGGAGCCGACCGCCGGGGCACATGGGTCGCTGCGCAAGGAGGTGGGTGAGGGACTCGGCTTCGTGCTGCGCCAGCGTGTCCTGCGCGCTGTGGCCGGCTCCGCCGCCCTGCTCAACCTCGGCTCGTCGATGCTGACGGTGCTCGTGATGCTGTACATGGTGCGCGAGCTGCACCACTCCTCCACCACGGTCGGCGTGGTCTTCTCGCTGGGCGGCGCGGGACTGGTGGGCGGTGCGCTGTGCGCGAGCCGCGTCATCGACCGCCTGGGCTACGGGCGGGCCATCACCCTCGGAGCCGTGCTGTGCGCGGCCGGCCTGGCCGTGCTGCCGCTCGCCTCGCCGGGCGTGGCCCTTTTGCTCCTCGCCGGCGGCCAGCTGCTGTTCGGCTTCGGCGTCCCGCTGTTCAACATCGCCCAGGTGACGCTGCGGCAGGCCCTCACCCCCGACCGGCTGCGCGGCCGGATGAACGCGTCCATGCGGTTCGTCATCTGGAGCGCGATCGCGGTCGGCGGCCCCGTCGCGGGTCTGCTCGCCGAGGCCATGGGGACGCGCGGGGCGATCGTGGTCGCCGCGGCCGTCGGCTCCCTGGCCTGGCTGCCCCTGGTGGTGTCCCCGGTTCCGGCTCTGCGCGAACTGCCCGAGGAGCCCGAGTCGGCCTGACCCGCTCACGGCGCCGCCACCTGCCGCCAGTCGATCCGCGCACCTGCCGCCCACAGCTGCCCCAGCGCGGTGAGCAGCAGCTCCGGTTCCGGACGGCTCTCGAAGACACCCGGCAGGGTCTGTACGACGGACGCCACCGCCTCGCCCGGCCGGTCCGGGTGCTCCAGGGCCAGCCTGGACAGCGCCTGCCCCGGGCCCAGTTCCACCAACAGCGGGCTGGGCAGCCGCCAGATCTCGGCCACCTGGTCGGCGAACCGGATCGTCCGGCTCAGCTGCCCCGCCCAGTAACCCGGGCTCGTCGCCTCGTCGTCGCGCAGCCAGGTCCCGGTCACGCTCGACAGCAGGGGAAGCGCGGGCGGGCGCAGCGGGAGCGTGCCGAGCAACTCCTCCAGAGGCCCGGTGAGCGGCCGCGCCATCGCCGAGTGGAAGGCGTGCGTGGTGGCCAGGCGCCGACAGGCCAGGCCGTGCCCGGCCAGCTCCCGTGCGACCTGCCCGATCGCCCCCGCGGGCCCCGACAGCACCGTCTGCGCGGGCCCGTTCAGCGCGGCGAGCGACACGTCACCGCCGATGTACCGCCCGAGCTGCTCGGGCCCGGCCAGGACGGCCAGCATCGCCCCCGGGGACAGGGCCTCCACCAGCCGGGCCCGCCGGGTGACCAGCCGCAGCGCGGGCCCGAGGGGAAGCACCCCGGCGACGCAGGCCGCGGCCAGCTCACCGATGCTGTACCCGGCCAGCGCCCCCGGGGCCGCCCCGAACTCGGCCAGGGCGCGGGCCAGCGCGTACTGCAACGAGAACATCAGCGGCTGGGCCACCACCGTGCGGTGAATCTCCTGGGCCGTCTCGCGGTGGTCGTGGAGCGCGGCGAGGCCTGCCCCGGCCGGGTTGTCCGGCGGGTCCGGCGGGAACAGCACCGGTCGCAGATCCAGCTCGTGCTCGTCGTTCAGCAGGTCGAAACAGCGGTCCAGTTCGCTGCGGAACGCCGGAACGCAACGGTAGAGGCCGGCCCCGAGCCCGGCGTACTGGTCGCCGACGCCGGAGAACAGGAACACGCGGGACGCGCGGTCGGCGGGGCCGGCGGTGTACACCCGGCGTGGATCGCGTCTGCGCAGCCAGCGGGCCGCATCGGCCGGAGTGCTCGCGGCGATCGTGCGGCACAGGGACCGCCGCTTCGCCCGCGCCGCGTCAGGGACCGCCGGCAGACGGGCGAAGGCGGTGTCGTCCAGCCCTTCCAGCGCGGCCACCAGTTCATCGGTGGCCCGCTCCAGCGCCTCGGTCGTCGGCGCGGTCACGGTGAGCAGGCGTGCCGGTCCGGTCACGGTGCCACCGCCGCGCGCACGTCCTCGGGCCAGCCACGGGGGTCCACGCCGTGCCGGCACAGGAAGGCGTAGGCGAGCCGTTCCAGACCGAAGCCGGCACACCCGGTGAAGACGGGTTCGTCCGTCTCGTCGGTGATCTCGAACGCCTTCGCGAAGTGCTGCTCGTGGAAGTTGAACGAGCCGACGGCGACGTCGCGCCCCCCGCCCGAACCACCGGAATCGGCCGCATCCGCCGCATCGTCCAGGGGCAGCCGGAGCTCGTACTTCAGTTTCAGCATCCGCTGGGACCAGGAACGCTCAGCCGCGCCGTCGCCGAGGAAGAACGGATCGCCGGCCACCTCGCACCGGCCGCCCAGCCCGAGGGACTCCGTCAAGGCGTAGGTGCGTTCCATCAGCCGGCTGCGGCAGTCCAGGACGAAGTCCGCCGGGCCCAGGAACACGACCTCGCGGATCGTGAAGTCCCACAGCCGCTCCAGCGAGCGGCGATAGCGGGACTCGTGCCGGAACGACTTCCCCCGCGAGGTCACCACCATCGACGACGCCGGCAGCGTGCGATCCGCGTACTGGTGGTACGTGTGAAAGCACATCGTCGGCGGCAGACAGTGGTCGAACCCGCCGCCGTGCGCGCGCAGGCCCTGCGACAGGGCACCCACACCCCCGCCGGCCCGCCCCACGGTGTCCAGGAAGCCGCGATAGCTGTCCACGTCGCCGTGCAGGCGGGAGACGAACATCAGCAGCTGCGGAAAGGACTCGACGTAACCGGTGCGAAGCAGCGCCCTCGCCGGGATCAGCGTCGGATAGCGGAACTCCCGCGCCCCGAACTCCGCGGACACCACGTCCTTGAGACGTGCGTCGAGATGGTCCATCAGCGTCAGGACGGGCTCACCGAGGGCGATCTGCCCCGCCCCGGCCTCCATGGCGGCGCCCTGAGCGAGCAGTTCGTCGAACACGTCCCGGGCCGGCCCGGAGGCGGCGGCGCGCCAGACCACCGTCGGTTCGGACCTGCGCTGGCCGAGCACGTCACTCGCCACGACCAGGTCCAGCTTGCGTCCGAGCTCGGCCGGGTCGGCGCTGCACGCCGCCAGGGTCACGTCCACGGCGGTGACCGCGTCCCCCGAGGAGACCAGGGAGAAGCCGGTGATCGCGTCCGAGGCGAAGTAGATCCGCCGGGCCAGCTCATCGGCGAGACCCAGGGGCACCGGCCTGGCCAGCGGGATCCGGTTCATCGCATCTCACCTCCCGACAACGCGCCGCGCACGCCCACCAGTTCGGCGAGGATGCCGCGCTGCACCGAGTTGGTTCCCGCGTAGACGGGGCCGGCGAGGGCGTCGCGCAGCTCCCGTTCGATCCCGTCGTCGGCCAGATAGCCGCGCGCCCCGTGGATGTCGACGGCCCCCATGGCCGTCTGCACCAGGCTCTCGCTGATGAAGACCTTCGCCATCGTGGCCTCCGGCAACGCCAGTCGGCCCTCCCGCTTCAGCCACCCCACGCGGTACAACAGCATGCGCGCCAGTTCCAGCCGGATCTTCATGTCCGCGATCTGGTGCGAGACCGCCTGGAACGTCCCGATGCTGCGGCCGAACTGGCGCCGGGCGTTGGCGTGCCGCACCGAGGTCTCCAGCAACCGCTCCATGGCCCCCACGTGGGCGGCGAACATGAAGGACCGCTCCCACTCGATGGCCGAGGTGAAGACCTGGTACCCGGCGCCCTCACGGCCCAGCAGGTGCGAGGCCGGCACCGGGGTGCCGTCGAACTCGACGACGCCCATGGGCGTGCTCCGCAGCCCCATCTTCGACCACTCGCGTGCCTTGCGGACCCCGGGCATGTCGCTGGTGACCAGGAACGCCGACAGCTGGTCCTGCCCGCGGCCGCCGTCTCCGGTCCGCGCGAGGGTGACGAAGACATCGGCGACGGGGCCGTTGCTGACGAAGCACTTGCCGCCGTGCAGCCGGTAGCCGTCCCCCTCGCGCCGGGCGGTCGTGGTCATGCTGAGCATGTCCGAGCCCGCCTCGGGTTCGGACAGCGCGTGGGCGCCGATGAGCGTGCCCGCGCTGAGCTGCGGCAGGAAGCGGCGCTTCTGCTCCTCGGTGCCGTGCAGCAGCAGATGGATCACGCACGCCCACAGGTGGTTGTTGACGGCGAACACCAGCCCGTTGTCGCGGCATCCGTAGCCGAGCGCCTCCAGGGCGACCATCGTGGTCAGCGGGTCCAGGCCGCGCCCGCCGTACTCCTCGGGCACCGGCCAGCCCAGCACCCCGAAGTCGGCGCACCGCCGCCAGTCCTCCCACGGGAAGCCGGCGGAGCTGTCGTGCGCGGCCGCGTCGCGGCCGAGCTCCTCGCGGGCGAACTCCACGATCTCCTTGCGGAGCCGCCGCTGCTCCTCGGTCAGTTCGAGGTCCATACGGCCCCTCCCGCCGGTATCCGCCGGTCCGCCACGAACGCCGCGATCGCGTTCACCGACGAGAAGTTCGCGAAGTCGAGGTCCTTGCCCTCCACCCGCAGGCCGAAGGTCCGCTCCACCCACATCACCAGCTGCACGGCGAAGAGCGAGTTCACATACCCGCCGGCGAACAGGTCCTCGTCGTCGTCCACGGGCACGCCGTGCACGTGCCCCGAGATGAAGTCGCGGACCAGACGCTTGTCGTGCTCGGTCCTGTCCTCGGTCATGGTGTGCCTCCGTCGGATTCGTAGGAATGGAAGCCCTGTCCCGTCTTCCTGCCGAGCAGCCCGGCGTCGACCAGCCGCCGCAGCAGCGGGCAGGGCCGGTACTTGGGGTCGTCGAACTCCTCGTGGAGGACCTCGAGGGACAGCAGGACGGTGTCCAGGCCGATGAGATCGGCGGTCTCCAGCGGGCCCATGGCGTGCCCGAAGCACTCCTTGAACAGCCGGTCGACATCACCGGCGGTGGAGACGCCCTCGTGGATCAGGAACATGGCCTCGTTGACCGTGAGCATCGCCACCCGGTTCGTCACGAAGCCCGGGGAGTCGGCCACGACGACGTGCCGCCGGCCCACCCCTTCCAGCAGCGCCCGCGTGTGCGCGAGGGTCGCGTCGGAGGTGTGGTGTCCGCGGATCACTTCGACGGTGGGCTTGAGCGGGGCCGGGTTCATGAAGTGTGTCCCGATCACGCGGTCCGGCCGCCCGGTGGCCGAGGCGACCCGGGTGATGGGCATCGCGGAGGTGTTGACGCCGAAGGGCACCTCGGGCCGGCACAGCGTGTCGAGTTCGCCGTAGAGCGGGCGCTTGACCGCCCAGTCCTCCGTGACCATCTCGAAGACGTAGTCCACGGCGCGCAGGTGTCCGAGGTCGGTGGTGAACCGGATGCGTCCGGTGACCTCCTGCGGCGGGACGGGCTTCGTCCCCGGGCGGACGAGCGGTGCGAGCCGCACGTTCGCGACGATGCCGGCCCGCGCGGACTCGAGGGCGTGCTCCGCGATGTCCACCAGCACGGCCTCGTGCCCGTGCTCGGCGAAGAGCTGGACCACACCCCTGCCCATGGTGCCGGCGCCCACGACGCCTATGCGGTCCATGGTCGGCCTCCTTTCGTCGTGACCTCCCACACGGCGCGCAGGGCCTCCTGGCGCCCGTCGCGGAAGTAGAAGTGGCCGCCGGGCAGGAGCCGGGGCTCCTCCAGCGGTACGTCGGTGTGCGCCGCCCAGTCGCCGGCCCGGTCCGTCCACGGTTCCCTTCCGCCCGCGAGGACGGTGACCGGAATGTCCAGGGGGCGGCCGGGGATGTGGCGATAGTTCTCCAGCAGCGCGAAGTCGGCCCGGTAGCAGGCGAGGGTGTGCGCCCGCAGGAGAGGGTCGTCGCTCACGTGGTCCAGGGACTCGCCCCAGCTCCGTTCGACCTCCGCGCACAGCTCGTCGTCCGGCAGGGTGCTCAACGGGGAGCGCACCGGCCGCAGTGGCGGAGCGGGGCACGAGGAGACGATCAGCCGCTCCGGCTGGGCCCGGCCCCGACGGCGCAGCTCTCGTGCCGTCTCGAACGCCACCAGCGCGCCGAGGCTGTGCCCGAGGAACACGAACGGCCCGTCGAAGGACACCTGCGCCACAAGGGCGTCCACCAGCGGCTCGATGCGGGTGAAGGGCGGCTCGGCCAGGCGGGTGGTGCGGCCCGGCAGGTGCACCCCCCACACCTGCACGCCGGGCAGGTCGTCGGACCAGCGCACATACTCGCCCGGTGAGCCACCGGCGTGCGGGAAGCAGTACAGCGAGACCGCCGCTTCCGGCCGCCGGTGTCGGCGCACGACCCACCGCGTCATCGCGCGCCCCCCGCGGCCAGACGCTCCACCCGGTCCGCCGGCTCCCGTGGGACCGCCCGGTCCATGCGGTCCTCGATCAGGGCGGCCAACCGGGACGCGGTGGGCGCCTCGAAGAGCGTCCGCGGCACGAGCTCCACCGGGAGGACCTCACGCGCCCGCGCCACGAACCGGGCGGCGATCAGGGAGTCGCCCCCGAGGTCGAAGAAGCTCTCGTCCGGTTCCACCTCGGGCAGGTGCAGGATCTCGGCGAACAGCGCGGTCACCACATCCAGGGTCGATGTGCCCTCGGGCGGCGCCTGGGCGGGAGCGAGAGCGGGAGCGGGGGCCTGCTGCCGCTCCACCGGCTCCTGCGCGACCACGGTGTGCCGCTGCCCCTCGAAGGGGTACGCCGGCAGGGCGACCCGGCCCGGACGCCGTTCCACGACCAGCGCCGACCAGTCGATCCGGGCGCCCGACAGCCACAGGTCGCCGAGCGTGCGGAGGATGTCCTGGTCGGTGCCCGGGATGCCGACCGTCCCCAGGTCCAGCACGATGCGGCCGGGATCGTCCCGCAGCGCCGAGCCGGGCAGCCGGCCGTCGTCGGCCGTCGCCTGCCGCAGGCATACGGCCCAGTACGCCGGATCCGCCGCCTGGGCCGCTGGCACACGCCGTGCCCCGCCCGCCGTCAGGGGCATCGAGGGGGCGCGCGGGCCGACCCGCAGGACCAGGTCCGCCAGCTCTCCCTCCCCGGCCCCGTCGTCGGCCGCCGCCACCAGTCGGGCCGCGTCGTCCGGCCGGAACACCCCTGCCACGGCCGCCGCCGCCAGCGTCCCGGCACCCTCGCCCTGAACGGCGTCCGGCTCGATGCCGCACTGCTGCCACAGGCGCGCTGAGTGGTACAGGCGCTCGAACCGGCGCCGCCCTGTGCCGTGTTCCGCGAGCCGGTCGCCCGCCGCGGGGAACCGGAAGATCACCGGCCGGGGGCGGGCCTCGGCCGCAGCGGTGACGAGCCGGTCCGGTTCCGCACCGTCGAGCACCCGTACGGCGTCGGCGTGTCCCCGCACGAGCGCGAACCGCCGGTGACCGTGCTCACGGCGTCCGGTCTGCAGGGTCCAGGCCACGTCAGCGAGGGGCAGCGCGGGGTTGGCACGCAGATGCCCGGCCAGGCGGCCGGTGACGGCGGCCAGCGCCTCGGGGGTCTTCGCCGACAGCGGCAGCAGGTACCAGCGGTCCGGCGGCACCGCGGGCCGCCGCGGTGCCGGGGCCTGCTCCAGGACCACGTGCGCGTTGGTGCCGCCCACGCTGAACGAGCTGACGCCCGCGCGGCGCGGCAGGCCGTCCGGCGACTGCCACCGCCGTGCCCGGGTGACCACCCGGAACGGGCTCGCCGCGAAGTCGATCTGCGGGTTGGGCGTCTCGAAGTGCAGGCTGGGCGGGAGAACGCCGTGCTTCAGCGCGAGCACCGTCTTGATCAGCCCCGCCGCGCCCGCCGCTGCGTCGGTGTGCCCGATGTTGGTCTTCACCGAACCGATCCAGCAGAAGCCACGGCGATCGGTGTCCCGCCGGAAGGCCTGGGTCAGCGCCGCGATCTCGACCGGGTCGCCGAGCGGCGTGCCCGTCCCATGGGCCTCCACGTAGGTGCAGGTGCCCGCGTCCACCCCGGCGGCACGCTGCGCGCTCTCGATCACGGCCGCCTGCCCGTCGATGCCCGGAGCGGTGAAACCGATGCGGTCGGCTCCGTCGTTGTTCACCGCCGAGCCGCGGATGACGGCGTCCACGCGGTCGCCGTCGGCCATCGCGTCCGCCAGCCGCTTGAGGACCACGATGCCGACGCCGTCGCCGCCCACCAGTCCCCGGGCTCCGACGTCGAAGGCGCGGCAGACGCCGTCCGGGGCGTTGATCCCCACGTCGTCGGAAGGGTCCGCCGGGGACGGGAGCCGCACCGTGACACCGCCGGCCAGCGCGAGGTCGCAGTCGCCGTTCAGCAGACCCCGGACCGCGAGATGGACGGCCACCAGCGAGGTGGCGCAGGCGGCCTGCACGGCGACGGTGGGACCGCGCAGCCCCAGGCGGTGGGCGACCCGGCTGCACAGGAAGTCGGCCCCGTTGGCCACCCGGATCTCCCAGTCGGACACGGTGGACAGCGGCCCTCGGCCGGCTCCGTCCGAGCCGCGCACGTCCCGGATGAGCTGGGCGTACCCGTTCTCGCCTGCGCCCGCGTACACGCCGACGGAGCCGTCCTGGCGTGCGGGGTCGTACCCGGCGTTCTCCAACGCCTCCACGGCGCACTCCAGGAACACCCGGTGCTGCGGGTTGATCAGCCGGGCCTCCCGGGGCGACAGGCCGAAGTAGTGCGCGTCGAAGCGCTCGGGGTCGGCCAGCAGCCCCCGGGACACCCGGCCCCGCGGGGTGACCCGGCGCGTGATCGAGTCCACCCCGCCGATGAGGTTCCGCCAGAACTCGTCGGCGTCCCGCGCTCCGGGGAAGCGGCAGGCCAGGCCGATCACGGCCACGTGGGCGGGGGTGTCGTCCCGCCCTGCCTCCCGGCCCGTGGAGGTCGTCATCGCGTTGAACTCGGACATGCTGCCACCTCACCTGCGAAGGATGAAGAACACCGGCCGGGCGGGACGGACCGCACCGGTCTCTCGGGCCCGACGGAAGTCGGAGCCCGACGGAAGTCGGGGGGCCGGCTGCCTTCTGCGGCGCCCGGCCGTTCGTCCGGCGCCCGGCCGTTCGTCAGAACGACATCGGCATGTTGCGTCCCGCGGGCGCCGCGCCGCACTCCGCTGCCCGAAGCGCCCCGGCGAGTCGCCGTACCGACTCGGCGAGGACGTCGGGCGGCTGGGTGTACGGCAGCCGGACGTGGTCGTCCGGCGAACCACCGGCGACACCGAAGTGGGGCTCCGCGGCCAGTCGTACGCCGTGCCGTTCAACGGCGTCGGCCACCGCCCGCGCGGAGGCGCCCCCCGTCCGGGCCCACAGCGCGAGCCCCCCGGTGGGCACCTGGAAGGTCCAGGCGGGCAGCTCCCGGCGCAGCAGGGCCACGAGCACGTCGCGCCGCGCGCGGGCCCGGTCCCGCTGGAAGTCCAGGACCTCGGCCAGCGCGCCCGGGTCGCCGAGCATCCGGGCGAGCACCAGCTGGTCGATGACCGGACAGGAGACGTCCAGGCCCAGGCGCTGCTCGGCCAGGCGGCGCACGGTCTGGGCACCGGCCCGGATCCAGCCGATCCGCAGCCCGCCCCAGTACGCCTTGCCCGCCGAGCCGACGGTGATCACCGTGCCGGACCGGTCCGGGGTGTCGTGGGCGGCGAGCGGAGGCGGCGACGGGGCCGCCGGGTCCAGCGACAGTTCGGCCATGGACTCGTCGGCCACCAGCGTCGCCCCGGCCGCCCGGGCGAGCGCCACGAGGTCGCGCCGCTGCTCGTCCGGCATCAGCAGGCCGGTCGGTGCGTGGAAGTCCGGAGTGACACAGGCCAGTTCGGGCTGCGCCGCGTGCAGCGCCCGGCGCCACGCCCCGAGGTCCCAGCCGTGCTCGAGCAGCCGCACCGGGACGGGTCGGATCCCGGCCCGCGTCAGCGACCGCAGCACCCCGGGATGTGTCGGTTCCTCCACGACCATCCGCTCACCCGGCGCACCGAACTGCCGTACCAGCAGCGTGAAGGCGCCGGTCGCACCGTTGGTGACCAGGATCTGCTCGGCGTCGGTGGGCAGGCCGCGTGCCGTGTAGCGGGCGGCGATGGCGACCCGCAGGTCCGGCAGCCCGGCCGGGAAGGCGCCGTGTCCGCCGGTGTATCCGGGGAGTTCCGCCACGGCACGGGCCATCGCGCGGGACAGCCATGGCTCGGGGGCCGGCAGCGCGGCGACACTCAGGTCGATCGGGCCCGGGTCCCCGGCTCCGCGCGGCTCCGTCCGGTCGGGGGTGACGAAGCTGCCCACGCCTCGGAGACTGATCAGCCTGCCCTCCGCGCGCAGCAGTTCGTAGGCCGAGGCCACCGTCGTGCGGCTCACCGCCAGCGCGTCCGCCAGGTCGCGCTCGGCGGGCAATCGGCTGGTCATGGGCAACCGCCCGTCCCGGACCAGCCCCCGCACGGATGCGGCGAGCGCCCGGTAGGCGCTGCCGCCGTCCGCACGCCACTCGCCGAGGAGCTCGCACAGCTGTTGTGCGCCGATCCGCGTCGCGGCTCGCGACATCTCCGGTCGTCGCATGGTTCACACCTCCTTCCGAGTGCCGACCGGACGCTCACGCGCCGAGCGAGCCGATCTCCTCCGCCTCGTCCATGTCGTCCATCTCCTCGACGAACTGCACGAGGTCGTCGGCGAGCAGCCGCCACACCCCGGCGTATCCCTGGGCGAGCCGTGCCATGGGCTCCTTGCAGTGCGCGGGCACGGTCGCGGCGATCCTGCGGCGTTCCCGGGCGACCAGCGCACAGGCGTCGAGCAGGCGCAGCAGCGAGCGTCCCGAGTCGCTCAACCGGAGCGAGGGGTCGCGGCGCAGGGCGTCGGTGATCCGCGTGACCTCGTCGGCGGCCACGGTCGCCGCCTTGGGCCCGGCGGGCACGCGCCGCAGGGAACCGGGCCGCCGGGCGCGTACGACCCCGGCCGCGGGCTCCTGGCCTCGGGCCGCGTCACCCGGCAGCGCCGCCACCCGCGGGCCGCCGACCACGGGCACCGCACCCGGGCCGTCGCCGGCGCCCGCCCGGGCGTGGCGATCGGCACCCCCGCGGGCACCGCCGACCACACCGACCCGCACACCGGCAGGACCGCCGCCTGGGAGTACGGGACCTGGACGTCCCCCGTCCACCGCCTCGCCGTCCCCGCGACGGAGGTGATCGCGTCTTGGAACGCGCACACGCCGGCCGGCACCTGGATCCAGATCGAGCTGAAGGGGACGTACTCCGACGGCACGGACACCTCCTGGTACGTGATGGGCCGCTGGGCGGCCGGCGACCAGGACATCAGGCGGACCTCCGTCGACGACCAGAGCGACGGCAGGAGCAGCGTCTGGACGGACACCTTCGCGATCGACGACCCGGCCGCCGGCCTGCGCCTGGCCTCGTACCGCCTGCGGCTCACCCTGTACCGCAAGCCCGGCACCAAGGCCACGCCCACCGTGTGGCGGGCCGGCGCGATGGGCTCCGACGTCCCCGACCGCTTCACCGTCCCCGCCTCCGTGCCGGCTCTCGCCAAGGAGCTGATCGTCCCGCGCTACTCGCAGGAGATCCACGTCGGCCAGTACCCCGAGTACGACAACGGCGGCGAGGCCTGGTGCAGTCCCACCTCCTCGCAGATGATCATCGAGTACTGGGGCGGCCGGCTCACCGCCGCCCAACTGGCCTGGGTGGACCCGTCCTTCGCGGATCCGCAGGTGTGCCACGCGGCCCGGTTCACCTACGACCACCAGTACGCCGGCTGCGGCAACTGGCCGTTCAACGCCGCCTACGCGGCCACCTTCAAGGGGCTCCAGGGCGTGGTGACCCGGCTCGGCTCGCTCGCCGACCTGGAGACACTGATCGCGGCCGGGATCCCGGCCATCACGTCCCAGTCCTTCCTCAAGGAGGAGCTCACGGGAGCGGGGTACGGCACCGCCGGCCACCTGATGACCGTCATCGGGTTCACCGCCGACGGCGACGTGATCGCCAACGACCCGGCCTCGCCGGGCAACGAGGCGGTGCGGCGCGTCTACCGGCGGCGCGAGTGGGAGAACATCTGGCTCCGGACCAAGCGGTACAACGCCTCCGGCAAGGTCGTCTCCGGCACCGGCGGGGTCTGCTACCTGTACTTCCCGGCCGACCTGAGCCCGCGCCGGCGCCGGGCGCTCGCGGCGGTGGGCGTGCGCTGAGCCCCGCGCCGACGGCCTCCGGCAACCGGCCGGAGGCCGTCGGCGTGTGACCAACGTCTCCGCCGCAAAAGCCGCCGGTGATGGCAAGGTGGACAGAAGCCTCGGGGGAGTCCACCGCACAGCCGACGTTCAGTGAGACGCCATGACCGCACACGCAGCCACCGCCGCCCGCACCCGCACCGGCGGGCCCCAGGAAGACGGCCCGACGATCGTCGAGCACCTCATGGGCTGGACCCTCGTCGTGGTGATCGCGATGTTCGTGACGCAGCTCGGCCTGCTGTGACCTGGTCCACAACCGACCTGGCATACTGCGGACGTCCCGCCGCCCGCTGAGACCAGGGTCGAATTGAAGATGAGTCAACAGCGCGAAGCCGTTCGCCCCCGGGCGCGCGGCACCGAGCGGTCCGTCGCACGCCGTGCCGAACTCATCGTCATCGGGCGCAAGTTGTTCGCCGACACGTCGTACGACGCGCTCTCCATGGACGACATCGCCCGGCAGGCGCATGTCGCCAAGGGCTTGATCTACTACTACTTCCAGTCCAAGCGCGGCTACTACCTGGCGATCATCCAGGACTCCGTCGCCGACCTGGTCACCTACGCGGCCGGCGGCCTCGAACTGGAGCCGGTGGACCGGGTCCACCGCACCATCGACAGCTATCTGCGCTACGCCGAGCGCAACCAGGCCGCCTTCCGCACCATCGTCAGCGGCGGCGTCGGCTTCGACGCGGAGGTGCACGCCATCCGGGACGGCGTGCGCGAGGCGATCGTCGCGACCATCGCCGAAGGGGCGTACGGCCGCGGCGACATCGCCCCGCTGCCCCGCATGGGCCTGCTCGCCTGGGTGTGCAGCGTGGAGGGCGCCGCCCTCGACTGGATCGACGGCTCCCCGCTGTCCCGCGACACGATGCGCGAACTGCTGGTGAGGACGCTCGGCGGTGCCCTGCGCGCCATCGAGGAGATGGACTCCTCGTATCCGGCTCCGGAGCCGGCCCGCCGGGACGACGGCTGACCGAGTACCCCTTGGCTCCGGCTGCTTGATGGCCTCGATCAGCTCACCGCTCGGGGCCTCCCCGCTCAGCTCACCGCTCGGGGCCTCCCCGCTCGGCTCCCGGACCTCCCCGCCGCCGGGCCGGTCGCGGCGCCGCCGGGCGTCGACCGGGTGGGTTGGCATGAACGCGATAAGACGCTGGCCGGTACGGCAAGAGGTCTAGACCGGTCCGTCAAAGGTGCGGACCGATCCCGCCGAGGCCCCGACGGCGATGCGCCGGACGGCCGCCGCCGGTATCTTGAAGTAAGCGGTCGTTAACCGGTGACGGGATCTCCTGGATCGGGCATACTCACAGCGCACAGCCGCTGGTCAGCAGCTTCCGCGACCCGGGACTGCGAGCCTCGGCAGTGAGACCCGGCGGAGCCGCCCCCACCCGAAGGGCCCGTCCGTCAGCGCCCCACAGGGAGGAGAGCGTCGCCATGCCCGACCGCGCCCCGCAGCCGGTGGACCGGCAACTGCCCACGGACGAGGCCCGGGATCTGATCTCGCTCGTCCGCGACATCGCCCGGCAGGAGATCGCCCCGAAGGCGGCCGAGGAGGAGGACGCCGGACGCTTCCCGCGCGAGGTCTTCACCCTGCTCTCCGCGTCCGGACTGCTCGGCCTGCCCTACGACGCCGAGTACGGCGGCGGCGACCAGCCGTACGAGGTCTACCTCCAGGTCCTCGAAGAGCTCGCCGCGGCCCGCCTCACGGTGGGCCTCGGTGTCAGCGTGCACACCCTGTCCGCCTACGCGCTCGCCGCCTACGGCACCAAGGAGCAGCAGGTCGAGCACGCGCCCGCGATGCTCGGCGGCGGTCTGCTGGGCGCGTACTGCCTGTCCGAACCGTCCTCCGGGTCGGACGCGGCCTCGCTGCGCACGAAGGCGGTGCGGGACGGCGACGGCTGGGTGCTCACCGGCACCAAGGCGTGGATCACCCACGGCGGGATCGCCGACTTCTACACCGTCATGGCGCGCACGGGCGAGGACGGCCCGCGCGGGATCACCGCGTTCCTGGTGCCCGGCGACGCGGAGGGGCTGAGCGCCGCCCCGCCCGAGAAGAAGATGGGCATGAAGGGCTCGCCGACCGCCCAGGTCCACCTCGACGGCGTGCGCGTGTCCGACGGCCGCCGCATCGGTGAGGAGGGCCAGGGCTTCGCCATCGCCCTGGCCGCGCTCGACTCCGGGCGGCTCGGCATCGCGGCCTGCGCGATCGGACTGGCCCAGGCGGCGCTGGACGAGGCGGTGGCGTACGCGACCGGGCGGCGGCAGTTCGGACGGCCGATCGCCGACTTCCAGGGGCTGCGCTTCATGCTCGCCGACATGGCGACCCGCATCGAGGCCGGCCGGGCGCTGTATCTGGCGGCGGCGCGGCTGCGGGACGCGGGCCGGCCGTTCGCCAAGCAGGCGGCCATGGCCAAGCTGCACTGCACCGACACGGCGATGCAGCTGACCACCGACGCCGTCCAGGTCCTCGGCGGGTACGGCTACACGGCCGACTTCCCGGTCGAGCGGTACATGCGCGAGGCGAAGGTCCTGCAGATCGTCGAGGGCACGAACCAGATCCAGCGGATGGTCATCGCCCGTCACCTAGCGGGTCCCGAGACTCGCTGAACTGCCCGGCGGTCACCTGGGGCGCCGCCAGCCGGACCCACTCCGGGTCGTGGCGCCCCGGCAGGGTGCGGCCGCCCTCGGCCCAGGTGCGCAGCAGGTCGCGGTAGATGGGCGGATCCGGGACCTGCGGCGGTGCCGGCGGCACCGGCCCTGCGGCCGCGGGAACCGGCGCGGGGACGAACAGTCGGCGTTGACGCCCGATCGCTGCATAGGTGGGGGTCATACCAGGACAACGCGGAGGTCGGCGGACAGGTCACCGATCGCCGGAATCGGGCGTGCGTTCACGGACGTCCGCCGCGCGGGGCGGCCCGCGCCACCGCCGCCCCGCCGGGCGCGCGGAACCGCACCACGGCGGCCTGCGAGCCGTGGCGCGGCTCGGTCACGGGGTGGGAGCGGGGCCGGTCAGGCGGCCCGGCGGCGCATGACGGGCACCCGGATCGGACGCGAGCCCGGGCCGCCGACGTGCGAGAAGGGCTGCGTCCGCCAGTCGAGCCCCTGAGGGAGCGTCAACAGCAGAGCGGTGTCCTGCTCCTGGGGCTCCGCCGACTCGTCCGCCGGGCGGGCGTCGGACGCGGCGCGGCCCGTGCCGGCGCAGACCGTGAGCCCGAACGGGTTCCACGGAGAGGCGCACAGCGCGTGCTCCGGCAGGCTCTCCTCGTCCGCCAGCAGGGCGATGGGCTGCGCGCAGTCCGGGCAGATCACCCGGTACATCTCGAAGGTGTCGTACGCGTCGAACTCGTCGTCCAGGGCGTCGGGTTCGACACCCTCCGGCTCGGGTTCGACCACCAGCTGCGGTCGCTTGGGTGCGGTACGGCCAGGGCGCTTAAGACTCTGCATTGGGTTCTCCCCCTCGGACTGGGCCGTGACGGCGCTGCGGCCTCGACCACAGCAAGCACTTCCCGCCCCGTCTCGGCGGTAATCACGAGAACATCACGGAGCTCGCTCGGCAGGTGTGGTGTTCGTCACAAGCCGCCCGCAGGTGCCGCGCGCGGCCACCGCGTCCCCCGGGCGGCACACCCGCTCCTCGCCGCCACATCACGAACCGGGTATGACCTGCGCCGCTCAGGTATCCGCGGAGATCAGGCGCACTGTAGGTTCTTGCGCCATGGAGGAGCTCGACCGACAGATCGTGCAGCTGCTCGTCAACGACGGGCGGATGAGCTACACAGACCTGGGCAAGGCCACCGGCCTGTCCACGTCGGCCGTGCACCAGCGGGTGCGCCGGCTGGAGCAGCGGGGCGTGATCCGCGGCTACGCCGCGGTCGTCGACCCGGAGGCCGTAGGGCTGCCGATGACCGCCTTCATCTCGGTGAAGCCGTTCGACCCCAGCGCCCCGGACGACATCGCCGAACGCCTCTCCGACGTGCCGGAGATCGAGGCCTGCCACAGCGTCGCGGGCGACGAGAACTACATCCTCAAGGTGCGCGTGGCCACCCCGCACGAGCTGGAGGAGCTGCTGGCCCGCCTGCGCTCGCAGGCAGGGGTGTCGACCCGCACCACGGTGGTGCTGTCGACGCCGTACGAGGCACGGCCGCCGCGGATCTGACCGACCTGCCTGCGGGACGGTCCCCGGGAGGCGGGAGACTGTTCCCCATGAGTGAGCGCACCGCCCAGCCGAAGACCGTCCTGCTCCGCCGCGGAGAAGTCCACAGCCCCGCCGACCCCTTCGCCACCGCGATGGTCGTCGAGCGCGGCCAGGTCGCCTGGGTCGGCTCCGAGGGCGCGGCGGACGCCTTCGCGGACGGTGTCGACGAGGTGGTCGACCTCGACGGCGCCCTCGTCACTCCCGCGTTCACCGACGCACACGTGCACACCACCGCCACCGGCCTCGCCCTCACCGGCCTCGACCTGTCCGCCGCCCCCTCCCTGGAGGCGGCCCTCGCCCTCGTACGGGACTTCGCCGCCGCCCGCCCCGCCGACCGCGTGCTGCTCGGCCACGGCTGGGACGCCTCCCGCTGGCCCGGCGGACGCCCGCCGACCCGCGCCGAACTGGACGCGGCCGCCGGCGGACGCCCCCTCTACCTCAGCCGGATCGACGTCCACTCGGCGGTCGTCACGACGGCCCTGCTCGACCTGACCCCCGGCCTCGACGCGCCGGACGCCCCGCTCACCGCCGACGCCCACCACGCCGTGCGCGCCACCGCCCTCGCCGCCGTCACGCCCGGACAGCGCACCGAGGCCCAGCGAGCGGCCCTCGCCCACGCCGCCTCCCTCGGCATCGGATCCGTTCACGAATGCGCAGGGCCGGAGATCTCCTCCGAGGACGACTTCACCGGACTGCTCCGGCTCGCGGCCGAGCAGCCGGGCCCGCGCGTCGTCGGCTACTGGGCGGAACGTGATGTCGACAAGGCGCGGGAGCTGGGCGCGATCGGCGCGGCCGGCGACCTGTTCGTCGACGGCGCCCTCGGCTCGCACACGGCCTGTCTGCACGAGCCGTACGCCGACGCCGGCCACACCGGCACCGCCCACCTGGACGCGGCCGCCGTGGCCGCCCATGTCGTCGCCTGCACCGAGGCGGGCCTGCAGGCGGGCTTCCACGCCATCGGAGACGCCGCCGTGACCGCCGTCGTCGAGGGCGTGCGGGCCGCCGCCGAGAAGGCCGGCCTCGCCCGTGTCCGCGCGGCCCGGCATCGGGTGGAGCACGCCGAGATGCTCACCCCCGAGACGATCGCCGCCTTCGCCGAACTGGGCCTGACCGCCTCCGTCCAGCCCGCCTTCGACGCGCTGTGGGGCGGCGAGGAGGGGATGTACGCCCACCGTCTGGGTGCCGGCCGGGCGCGCTCCCTGAACCCCTTCGCGGCCCTGCTGCGGGCCGGCGTCCCGCTCGCCTTCGGTTCGGACAGCCCGGTCACGCCCCTCGACCCGTGGGGCACGGTCCGCGCGGCGGCCTTCCACCGCACGCCCGAACACCGCGTCTCCGTGCGCGCCGCGTTCACCGCGCACACGCGGGGCGGCTGGCGGGCCGTCGGACGGGACGACGCGGGCGTCCTGGTGCCGGGCGCGCCGGCCGACTACGCCGTGTGGCGCACCGACGCGCTGGTCGTCCAGGCCCCGGACGACCGGGTGGCCCGCTGGTCGACCGATCCCCGTTCCGGGACCCCCGGCCTGCCCGATCTGACGCCGGGCCACGACCTGCCGGTCTGCCTGCGCACGGTGGTGGGCGGACGGACGGTGTTCGTACGGCCGGGCGAGTGATCTCCTGGGGCGGCGCACGCCCGATCGGCCCCCGCCACGCCGTCGCACCACCTCCGTATCCGCCGCGCTGACCAGGGCGTTGACCGAGAATCCGCAGGTCATACAGCTGTTGACAGCCGACGGCAGCGGGCCGGTAGGTTCGGCGGAGTCCACCACCGGACGCCCGACCGGGGAACGTCCACGCGCTCGTCGCGGTGCCGCTGGGTCAGGGACGGTGTGCCGCACCGGGGCACCGCCACTGGCAGCCAGGCTCAGTGCCCGCGCCACGGCGAGGGAACGTTCCGGCCGGTCGGGGAGGTGTGACCCGGGTGGGGCCCGGGCGCTCAGTAGACAACGGCTTTCGGTCGATCCGCAGCCAGCGGGTCCCAGGTCGGC
Organism: Streptomyces sp. NPDC003011; assembly: GCF_053591515.1. Taxonomy (NCBI): domain Bacteria; kingdom Bacillati; phylum Actinomycetota; class Actinomycetes; order Kitasatosporales; family Streptomycetaceae; genus Streptomyces; species Streptomyces sp. NPDC003011. Next base: position 1,735 of record NZ_JBSFTY010000009.1, on the reverse strand, counting down.
CCGAAGGGCGCCGGGCCCCCATCCGCAGGACGCACCGCCCCGCTCCGGCCCACCGGGCCCGCACAGCGCGAGCTCCTGCCCCGCTTTTGTGGAAACGACACCACCATTCGAACGTCCTGTCACGTCACCGCAGGCCGCGGCCACTATGGTGGACCTTCTGCGTACGGGACATGAAGGGGCAGCAGTGAACGACGGCGACGGGACCCTCGCGGCACAGGACCGGGGGAGACAGTTCGGTCCGCTCGGCACGGCATTGGTGATCATCCCGACCTACAACGAGGCGGAGAACATCAAGGCGATCGTCGGCCGGGTGCGCAAGGCCGTCCCCGAGGCGCACGTGCTCGTAGCCGACGACAACAGCCCGGACGGCACGGGCAAGCTCGCCGACGAACTCGCCGTCGGCGACGACCACGTCCAGGTCCTGCACCGCAAGGGCAAGGAGGGCCTCGGCGCCGCCTACCTCGCGGGCTTCCGCTGGGGCCTGGAGAAGGGGTACGGCGTCCTGATCGAGATGGACGCCGACGGCTCCCACCAGCCCGAGGAACTGCCCCGCCTGCTGACCGCGCTCAAGGGCGCCGACCTGGTCCTCGGCTCCCGCTGGGTGCCCGGCGGCAGGGTCGTGAACTGGCCCAGGTCCCGCGAGGTCATCTCCCGCGGCGGCAGCCTCTACTCGCGCCTCGCCCTGGACCTGCCGCTGCGTGACATCACCGGCGGCTACCGCGCTTTCCGCCGGGAGACATTGGAGGGCCTCGGTCTGGAAGACGTCGCCTCCCAGGGCTACTGCTTCCAGGTCGACCTCGCCCGGCGCGCGGTCCGGGCCGGCTATCACGTGGTCGAGGTGCCCATCACCTTCGTCGAGCGGGAACTGGGCGACTCCAAGATGAGCCGCGACATCCTGGTGGAGGCCCTGTGGCGGGTCACGACATGGGGTGTGGGGGAGCGGGTCGGCAAGATCGTGGGCCGCGGCAAGCCGTCACAGCCGTAGCCGTACGCTGTCACAGCCGCGGTTGATCGTGCCCTTATGCCGTGCTGAGCCGGGTCCAGGCACACTGGACGCATGACGACAGGCGCTCCGACTCCCGCGTACCCCGCCCGGCCCCGGCGCTCCCGGCTGCGCACCTTCCTGCCGCTGGGCCTCGCCGCCTGGCTGGTGCTGGAGATCTGGCTGCTGATCGTGGTCGCCGGCGCGGCCGGCGGGTTCACGGTGTTCCTGCTGCTCGTCACCGGCTTCGTGCTCGGCTCGGTGGTCATCAAGCGGGCGGGCCGCCGCGCGTTCCAGAACCTGAACGAGGCGCTCCAGCGCGGCGGGGCCCCGTCGGACGCGTCGAACGGCGGCGGCAACGGCCTGATGATGCTGGGCGGTCTGCTTCTGATGATCCCCGGCCTGATCTCGGACGCGGTGGGCCTGCTCCTGCTGGTCCCGCCGGTCCAGAGCGCGCTCAGCCGGTACGCGCAGCGCACGGTCGACCGTAAGCTGCGCGAGGCCGTCCCGGGCACCCTGGGGGAAGCCTTTCAGCAGGCGCGCATGCGCCAGCCCGACGGCAAGGTGGTCCAGGGCGAGGTCATCAGGGACGAGTCGGGTCACGCCGCGCAGGGTCCGCGCCCGCCGCTGACGGGCTGAGGCTCCTCGGCGGGTCGCAGCCGGCGGGACGGCGCCCACCGCTCGGACCTGCCCGGACACACAACCGCCGGACACACAACCGCGGGCGCCGCACGTGAAGTTCACGTGCGGCGC